>NZ_JANQDJ010000077.1:0-84823 GCF_029891685.1 Umezakia ovalisporum Ak1311
CTACCTTCAAGCTTGTATGTGTCAACAAATCAGTTATGTTCATTGGATGGAAGATATTATGAGATGTTGACATTTTCACCTTTGATAGGACTACTATATCTAACTATGTAAAGTTTTGTAACGACATTCAACATTTCTGCAGTAAATTAATTAATAATTCCAGTTATTCAAATTCCTAATTAATTCTACATAAAATGAAGATATTAACTGCCTATTATACCAAAAATCGGCAGGGTAAATTTATTCACTGCCGATTTTGGAATTTATTTTTAGGAAAGTAATGTTAGACTGCAAAAATGCTAGCTCAAGTTAAATTTAGTGGGTTTATGGATAAACCCAATATGTTGAATTTTTTAGCAACAATTGGTAATTGTTATTCGGTTTCGTTACTGTGATTACTTTCAGTTCCTTGCAAAACAGTTTCAAAATTCATTCTTTGTTCCGCATTACGTAAAAAATAACCACTAATCATCGCAGAAGCCAGTAGCTGACCAAGACTTTCCCGGCTGGTGGTCACTGTGATGTCAAAGTGTTCTGAAGGTAGGTTACCTAATAATCCAATGATATTACGTTCCATCACCTGAAAAACTTCAGAAGAAGTAGGTTTGGATAGCTGTGTAACTGTTTCCGGACTCAGAGATTTAACGTATTGCCATAGCATGTTAGTGCTTTCTGACTCACCGTTAAAAAATTCTGAGACTTTATTGGATTTGTTACTCATTTTTTACCTCCTGTACTACCACCACTACCTGTGGTGTAGTGTTTGCAACTTAAATAGTAAATGTCTGTTGTTGACTGAATGGAAATGGCTATGAACTGTTCCTATCCACTAATGTAACAGTGTCATTCCCATTTTAAAGTCGGCGTAACCGTACCTAGGGTAGTGTATTTTCTCTTCCCCATGCAGTCTTCTTTTTCCATCAATAACCAACAGTTGTCGTCAAAAGAGATTCATTGCATTTTTACTCAACTCGCCAAATATTCGTTCATATTGGCTTTCGACTTGCGAAGTTTTGTTAATGCTTCTCTTTCGATTTGCCTGACTCGTTCGCGGCTGATATTGAGAATATCACCTATTTTTGCCAAAGTTAAAGCTTGTCCATCAAGTAAGCCAAAGCGCAGTTTAATCACTTCCCTTTGTTGCGGCGTAAGTTCGTCCATCAAACGCTCTAATTCTTGAGACAGAGAAGATTGCATGACAAACTCTTCTGGAGAAGCGCCGGGATCTTCCAACATTTCTCCCAGTTCGGTGTCGTAATTATCACCCAACCGCAAATCTAAAGAGAGGGGTAAGCGCGCCCTTTCTAGATACTCTCGTACCTGCTTTGGTGTCAAATCTAATTCCTGAGCTAGTTCCGAGGCTGAAGGTGCGCGTCCTAGTCTCTGAGATAACTGACGCTGTGCCTTTTTAATTTTATTTAATTTTTCAGTAATGTGAATTGGTAATCGGATAGTGCGAGCTTTTTCTGCGATGGCTCTGGTAATGGCTTGACGTATCCACCAATAAGCATAGGTGGAAAATCTGTAACCTTTGGTGGGGTCAAACTTTTCCACACCCCGTTGCATCCCGATACTACCTTCTTGAATTAAATCGAGTAGGTCAACGTTACGCTTAATATACTTTTTGGCAACGGATACTACTAAACGCAAATTGGCTTCTACCATCCTGCGTTTAGCAATTTCACCATCGGCGATCGCGTCTTTCAATTCTGCTACTGCTAAATTAGTGGCTGTAGCCCACTCTTCTAGACTCGGTTCACGACCTAACTGGTTGACAAGAGAATCCCTCACATCGTGCAGAACACGGGAATATTGCACTTGCTTGCCATAGTGAATTTCCTCCTCGTGGGTTAAGAGTGGTACACGGCCAATCTCACGCAGGTAAGTCCGCACGAGATCTGTGGCTGTCTGAGCGGTCTTCATGGCGCTACTCTTTGGTAATGATGGATTTGGCGGTGGGTTCATTAGCTAATAGATGCTAGTGGGGGGTACTACTCAGTTAGACTTATAACCCATACTTAGGGTTGTAATTTACGCCTCCGACATTCTCGGCTGCTCATATTCATCAAATTTAACGTTGTGACTCCCAGACGCTACAATGTTTCTTCATTTTTTACAACTGTTTTAGCTTAGATAAAACGTAATAAACAAAAAGTTTGTGTAGCGTGGGAATATTAATAATTGTAACATTTATGAGAAAAAATGAAAAGACCCGCGGCTGTGATTTTTTTAGGTTTTCTGGTCTATGTCATCAGCACCGTTGTTAAAATTACCACATTTTATTCTAGTTTCAACATTGGTAGGTGCAGCCCTAGCCAGTAGGTTGACACCAGCGACCTGGCTGCCTACGCTCCCTATCACTGAAACATTCAAAGAGAAACAATGTCTCGACAACCACCCACAGGCTAACTCTAATCGTATAGAAGGCACGTACTTTTACCAAAGCACTTGCACTACTGTTTAATCAGAAATCATCCTGACAACAAACTTGAAAGTATTTTTTTTCGATATAAAAAACACTGCTCATATTTCTTAACATATCTCAATACGAACAATAATTATGCTTCTATAATAATTACTTAATTTTCCTTGTAAATACTGCCTAATGCAGATTAAGCAAACAAAAGGGGGGAATTAACATTGAGAATTCCCCCCCATAGCCCCCAACTTCTTTGCCCAGAGATTAGTGTTTTCCTACTTTCTAGGCTTTTAGCCTAATTCAAAAACTTTGGAGTAATCTTGGATAACTTTTACGTCTAAAGTAGTACTTTGTAGTGACTGGATAGCAGCCACAGTGGCTCTTGCCCCGGCGATGGTAGTAATAATGGGTATTTTGTGAGCTAAAGCTGTGCGCCGGATTAACCTAGCATCGGTTTGGGCTTCCTCTCCTGAAGGTGTGTTAATAATCAGTTGAATTTTCCGATTTTTAATCGCATCTAGGACATGGGGACGGCCTTCATGAAGTTTTAGTACTAACTCAACATCTAACCCATGTTCTTGGAGGATACGGCGCGTACCCATAGTGGCCATCACCGTAAACCCCAACATCATCAATTCTTTAACTACACTAACGGCGTCCGATTTATGGCGATCGCTCATGGAGACAAACACAGTACCTTTGAGGGGTAAAAACTCTCCAGCCGCCAATTCTGCCTTAGCAAACGCCCGCCCAAAGTCTTTGTCAATACCCATTACCTCGCCAGTAGAGCGCATTTCTGGGCCCAGTATCGTATCAGTTCCAGGGAATTTATTAAAGGGTAATACTGCTTCTTTAACAGCAATATGAGATGGAATCACTTCTTCGGTAAACTGAAGTTCCTCTAAGGTTTTACCTGACATAATTAAGGATGCTACTTTTGCCAAAGGTATACCCGTAGACTTAGAAACAAATGGCACTGTGCGCGAAGCGCGAGGATTAGCTTCCAAAATGTAAACTTGGGGAGAATAACTTTGAGTGCCGACAACAGCAAATTGAATATTCATCAATCCTACAACTGATAAGGCTTGCGCTAATTGCACCGTCCAAGTGCGGATCTGATGGAGGACAGCTGGTGACAGAGAAATAGATGGTAAAGAACAAGCAGAGTCTCCTGAGTGGATTCCCGCTTGCTCAATGTGTTCCATAATACCACCAATTACCACTCGTCCGGTATGATCGGCAATGGCATCCACATCTACTTCGATGGCATTTTCCAAGAACTTATCAATTAAAATTGGATGTTCTGGTTCCACTAACACTGCAAAGGTCATGTAGCGTTCCAGTTCCGTATCAGAATAGACAATTTCCATCGCCCTTCCTCCTAACACGTAGCTAGGACGCACAACTACTGGATAGCCAATGCGTTGAGCGACAATTAGGGCGTCTTCGTAACTGCGGGCAATACCATTGGGTGGTTGAGAAATTTTCAACTCATTGAGAATCTTCTCAAACCGTTCCCGATTTTCTGCCATGTCAATGGAATCAGGTGATGTCCCCCAAATTTTAGTGGGGACACAAGGGTTATTATTGAGAAATTCTTGTAAAGGAACCGCCAATTTCAAAGGCGTTTGTCCGCCAAACTGAATAATTACCCCTACAGGACTTTCAGCTTCAATAATGTTAATTACATCTTCCTTGGTCAACGGCTCAAAGTACAGGCGATCGCTCGTATCATAATCCGTCGAGACTGTCTCAGGATTAGAATTGACCATAATTGTTTCAAATCCCGCCTTTTTCAAAGCATAAGCGGCATGACAACAACAATAGTCAAACTCAATTCCCTGTCCGATGCGGTTGGGTCCACCGCCCAAAATCATCACCTTGGGCTTGCTTGTCGGTAATACTTCTGTTTCTTCTTCGTAAGTCGAGTAATAGTAGGGAGTAAAAGCTTCAAACTCAGCTGCACAAGTATCTACTGTTTTGTAAACCGCGATAACTCCTAATTGCTTGCGGTAATCACGGACTTGATCTTCTGTGGTTTTAGTGGCAAAGGCAATTTGGCGATCGCTAAAGCCATGACTCTTTACTTCATATAACTGCTCTTTTGTCAACTGTTTTAAAGGTGTCCGCTTTAAAAATTTCTCCACATCCAGCAGTTGTTGCAATTTATCCAAAAACCAGGGATCAATGGCAGTGAGTTCGTAAATTTCCTCAGTAGTTAACCCCAGTTGTAAAGCATGACGCAGCGAGAAGATTCGATCAGGATGAGGTGTTCGTAATTGAGCGCGAATTTGTTCTCCGCTGGGTAACTTTTCTGATTGATCACAACCCCAACCAGCCCGCCCAGTTTCGAGAGAACGCAACGCCTTTTGGAAAGATTCATTAAATGTCCGCCCAATAGCCATTGCTTCACCCACGGACTTCATTTGAGTAGTTAAGACCGCTTCTGAACCCGGGAACTTTTCAAAGGCAAAGCGAGGGATTTTCGTAACTACATAGTCAATAGCCGGCTCAAAGGAAGCAGGAGTTTTCTTAGTGATATCATTTTTGATTTCATCTAGAGTGAAACCCACAGCCAGCTTCGCCGCTATCTTAGCAATAGGGAACCCTGTGGCTTTAGAAGCCAAAGCCGAACTACGGGAAACACGGGGATTCATTTCAATAACCACTACATCCCCATTCACAGGATTAACGGCAAATTGAATATTAGCACCGCCAGTTTCAACACCAATCTCACGGATAATTTTAATTGCCATATCCCGCAAGCGCTGATACTCTTTATCGGTCAGGGTTTGAGCAGGAGCCACAGTAATCGAATCTCCTGTGTGGATACCCATCGGGTCAAGGTTTTCGATAGAACAGATAATCACCACGTTATCTGCCAAATCGCGCATTACTTCCAATTCGTATTCTTTCCAGCCGAGTAGAGACTGGTCAATCAGAATTTGCGAAACAGGACTAGCATCAATACCTACCTGTGCCATTTCTTCAAATTCTTCTTGATTGTAGGCAATACCCCCACCAGTACCACCCATTGTAAAGGCAGGACGAATAATCAGGGGATAAGTACCAATTCTTGCTGCGATCGCATTGGCTTCTGCTAAAGATGAAGCTGTACCACTAGGACAAACATTTACCCCTATCTTGGCCATGGCCTGATTAAACAATCTGCGATCTTCTGCTTTTTCAATCGCTGGTAACTTTGCGCCAATTAGCTCAACGTTATACTTATTCAATACCTCATTTTTCGCCAACGCTACAGCAATATTAAGAGCAGTTTGTCCTCCCATGGTGGGGAGCAAAGCATCAGGACGTTCTTTAGCAATTACTTTTTCAACAATATCCGGTGTTAGCGGCTCAATATAGGTGCGGTCAGCCGTTTGTGGATCAGTCATAATCGTTGCTGGGTTAGAATTGACTAACACTACTTCATAGCCTTCTTCTCGCAGTGCTTTACAGGCTTGAGTACCAGAATAGTCAAACTCACAGGCTTGTCCAATGACGATAGGACCAGAGCCTAACAGCAGTATTTTACGGAGGTCTTGACGGCGGGGCATAGTCGTTGAGTTGGAGTAAGAGAATACAAATCCTGATTATTTTAAGGGTCTTTCCCCTTCGTCACACTATTTATTATTAAGTTTTCCAGGTTTGAGTTAGCACAGACGTTAGTCTTTCTCATCTGGAACGCCAGCTATATTAATTAAGGCAACTGCCGTAGCTATAGTGTATCAGTAGCGCAGGCATAGGCCCAGCCCATCCTAGACATGGCTACCAGCAGCCCAGGACAGGAAAGCCGATAACAGGGGCGCAATAACTCCCAAATTCTTCGGTGCATTTCCTTTCATAGGCTCAGACCCTAACTGCTTGAATTACTTAGGTATCTTTAGCTTAGTTACTTAGAGAGCATTGCTTGTATTTTTTTCTTTTTTTAATGTCTCTCCCAGACAATTTTAATTAATTCTCAGTAAATTTAGACTTAATTATTTGCAAATATTTGTAATGGAATGAAGTTATAAACAAATAAGTAGGTCAAGATAATTAAAAATAAAATGATGAGAATATAGATTACTAATTTTTCCAAGAAGTCCGGTATCTGCTTATTGGCTTCTTTTAAGTTGAACTAATTAATTAACTATTTATTGCCTGATTGTTGCCTGAAAATTTTAGCAGCAGTTTAATTTCCAGGTTTCAAGTTAATAAAAAAAATTCTCCCTAGCTAATTGAGAACATTTTACAATATTTACTAACTAGGTAGAACATCTTTATCCCTAACCCAGGTAATTTTGTCATCCTACTAAAATACGCTGAAATTAAAGATGGCAGAGGGTAGTCAAAATACCCCTGCCATCTTTAGAATTTTTCAAGGTTTAGTCTAGGCTTCACCACAGTGAAATCACTACAGCACTAATATTAAGCACGTTGGAGAAAACCTAAAGTTAAGCTATCTTTAGCCAGGAAGTGGGCTAAATGGTAAGCCCGTTCTTCAGTTTTTAACAGAATTTTCTCGTAGAGATAGCGTGTAGCACGGTCACCCAAACTTTCTGCTTGAGAAGCTTGACGACGAATTACATTAATTATGGCTTGTTCTGCAGCCAAGTCATTTTCTATCATTTGGCGACAAGAATATACACCATCTGGTTCTGGTGCAAAACAAGTTAATTCTGCTAATTTACTAAAACTAGCAGCTGGTACACCACCCAATCCATTTAACCGCTCACCAATTTCATGGATGTGATCCTGTACTTGCTCATAGCTGTCACTAAAAAACTCGTGCAGTGAGTAAAACTCTGCACCTTCCACTACAAAATGATGCTTTTGGTATTGCAAGTATAGTGCTTGAAAGCTAGCTAATACAACGTTAAAACCTTCGGTTACTGGAGCTGTTACACTAGAGTCCAGGAAAACAGGATTATCATAAACCTGTCCAAAATTTTGTAATAAGGTTTGTGTATCAGACATGGTTCTCCTCTCGCTTTTAACAGTGATAGTTTTTAATTGGTTATATTCTACATATTAACATTGAAAAAATAAAAAGAACCCTCATTAATCTCAAAAAAATTATATTTTTATGTCAGCAAAAGTACAATTTTTCCTCATAAGCTGGGATGAAGACAAAGCTATCATCTAATGTTGAGTTACCACTAATGAGAATATTTAGGAACTAATTTATAAACGTCAATATCTGCTAACCTAAGCCTACCCAACTTTGATTTTATCCATGACTAAATGAGGTGGTTTTCATATGTTGAACTATCACATTGAGTCATGAGGTGAGTATTTAGATTGTCTTGTGTTATCTCCCACACCTCCCACACTTCCTAGTCCTCACTACCTAATCAGAGATTGATAACCGGAAATTGTGACAAGATTTTGATATCTTTTACTAATACAGTTGAGAAAAGTTTGCACTTAAGCTATGGTGATATAAAGAGGTTGTACTCCCAATCATTTTGCAAATTAGGGGGTCAAAGCACGGTAGTTACAGTAATTTAGCCGCAGGTTGAGGACTAGTCTTTTGAAACCGTTAAGTTCACAAATCGAGAAAAATTTAGTCGTAAGGGTAGAAGTAGACTGGGCAGACCGATGGCAAGTCTATCAACGCTTACAACAGCTAGGGATTAGCTCTTGGTGTGACAATAACCAGCCATTGAGGGTTGAGATTAACAACCCTTTAGCACTGGTTCAATTTTGGTCTGTAATGCAGCAATTAACAGCATCTCGAAAAGACTTAATTTGCACCCTAGAGCATTGCTGGAAAATTCGCTACCAAAAGTTTTGAAGTTTTGGCGCATAACGGATGTTTAGACTGAATTTACTTAAGAATGGGTGAAGGAAAATGAGTAAGTCTTATAGTACAGAAATCTCAGAATTTGCACTGGAAGGAAGATTTATCGATTTTGTCATCAAAGATGGCTACAAGCTAAAAGGCTTGTTGTTGCGAACTTCCGAAGGAGAATGCTATGTTAAGCTTGCCAAACATTTACGCCCAGCTTTTGACTTGCGTTTACCATCGGGTACTTGGCTGCAAGTTGTTGGTTATAAAAAGCATGATATAAAAACAGACCAAGTGACTTTAAAAGCCGAGGGCATTATGGCAGCACGGGCTGATGTGGGGAAAGTTGCCACTCTTACCCCTGCACAGGAAGCCCCAGCTACCAACACCACTCAGGGGAAATCAGTCAAAAATAAACAAACTATTTTGGTGTGTCAAAAGTCTGATTGCATGAAACGTGGTAGTAAACAAGTTTGTCAAGCATTAGAGGCTGCTTTAAGTAATCGCGGTTTGGAAGACCAAGTGACTATTAAAGGTACTGGCTGCATGAAAAAATGTAAAGCAGGTCCCAATGTGGTCATGCCAGACAAAACCCGGTATAGCCCCGTTGAAGCAGGACAAGTCCCTGCAATCATCGACAAGTACTTTGCTGACACAAGGGAACAGAAACGTCAAGAAAATTGCTCAGAAGTGGTAGTACGCCCTGGCAAATTTTGGTGATGATGCTCCCAAAGTTGGGATTTTTTAATAAAAGATTTAATATTGTCAAGGTTTTGCAAGAGACTTGAGTTCAGCGATCGCCTAGATTTTGCCATGGTTGGTCAAAGCGATCGCTTAAAACCCTTGCTTACACCACTGCAATACAATCAATTTCTACCAAAACATCTTTTGGCAAGCGAGCAACCTGCACACAAGCCCGGGCTGGGGCTGTTTCTTCAGGAAAATATTTGGCATAGACCGTATTCACTGCGGCAAAATCATTCATATCAGCTAAAAATACTGTGGTTTTGACCACATTGGCAAAACTAGCACCAGAAGCACTGAGAATAGCTTCTAAATTTGCCATTACCTGCTCAGTTTGCTTTTTGACATCATCTGTGTAAACAACATCACCAAGTCGAGGATCAATAGCAATTTGTCCAGCTACAAATATCATTTGACCAGAAGCGATGATCCCTTGATTATAAGGACCCACAGGAGTCGGTGCGTTATCAGTACGAATTACTTGAATAGTCATAGATATCACTTTTTCTAATATTGTTTTTTCCCCATGGGGGATTATTGCATCAGTTAGGTCAGCATTTTAAATTTGCTTGTTGAAATTTCCGTTCTCCTTGTGCATATCTCTCCAACAATTCTTCAGCATCCCTAATGCACCTAAAAATATGGTTATATCAATATATTCCCATGATAATCGCAGAAATTATCTCTTTTCTCCGCCCCCTGCCTGTCTCTGTGGTTTCCTAGTCAAAACCCAACCTCGGACGCTGCCCATAATGCCGATAACGCCAATAATCCCGTAAAATCCGGTCATGGTCAAAGCATAAATTACTCGGCACACCCCAGGAGTCAAAAATACCTATATCCCTAGCATCATCACCCGCCACTGGTTTTCCAGTAGCGCTTGCCAAAAACACAATACTGATTGTATGCTGACGGTCATCCCGACTAGGGTCAGAATAGACCAAAAACTGTTCAACTAACTCCACCTGCAAACCCGTTTCTTCCTCAGCCTCCCGCCGCGCCGCTACCTCCACAGGTTCACCGTAATCCACAAACCCACCAGGAATAGCCCAACCCAAAGGTGAATTATGTCGCTCAATTAAAATTATGGGTCGATGAGGCCGATCCACCAACTCAATAATGACATCAACTGTTGGTGCGGGATTTCTATAAGTTATGGTCATGAGTAATTGGCAGGTTCAAAACTGTTGATTTTCTCTAATTTTACCTAAATAGACTTGGTTTGACTGGTGCTGCGACTTCTATTGGCCAGAGGGATTGATGTCAGAAATCCTTCCATCTGCCGACAGCTTTCAATGCTGACCCGACCATGATAAATTCGATAGAATAACCTCTTCCTATATTTGAAGTTAAATATGCCTTTTCCTAGGTCCAGTGGCATCTTATTGCATCCTACATCTTTTCCGAGTCGATTTGGTATTGGGGATTTAGGATTAGAAGCCTACAAATTTATTGATTTTCTCAGAGAAAGTTACCAGCAATATTGGCAAGTCTTACCCTTAGGTCCCACTGGATACGGTAATTCTCCTTATGCTGCTTATTCAGCAATGGCGGGAAACCACATGCTGATTAGCCCAGAACTACTGCAAGAACAAGGTTTACTAGGCCAAGAAGACTTTGCTAATTTACCAGCATTTAACGAATCTCAGGTAGATTACGAGCAAGTAAAATCAATTAAAATTCCCTTGCTCAAAAAAGCCTGCCAAAATTTTCAACTTCAGGCAACACCTTTCCAACAAAACGAATTTGTAGGTTTTTGTCGCAGTAAAGCCTATTGGCTTGATGACTATGCTTTATTTATGGCCTTGAAAGATGCTCACAATGACACAAGTTGGCATACTTGGGAGACAGAACTTATTAAGCGCGAACCAACAGCATTGGATCAAGCCAAGGAGCAATTAGCCTCTGAAATTTTTTATTATAAGTTTGTGCAATTTGAATTCTTTCGCCAATGGTCAGAACTCAAATCTTATGCCAACATGAGCGGCATTTACATTATTGGCGATATCCCTATTTATGTAGCCCAAGATAGCGCCGATGTTTGGGCGCACCCCAATATCTTTTGTTTAGATGAAGAAACCAGAGAACCGGCTTTAATGGCAGGAGTTCCACCGGATTACTTTAGTGAAACTGGTCAATTATGGGGTAATCCCGTTTATGACTGGGAAGAATTACAAAAACAAGACTTTAAATGGTGGATAGGTCGCTTTGAAGCAATGCTCGACTATATAGACGTAATTCGCATTGACCACTTCCGAGGTTTTGAAGCTTACTGGGCTGTAGAACGAGGAGAAGAAACAGCTGTTAACGGAGAGTGGATGAAAGCTCCAGGTGAAGAATTGTTTGATGCCATTAAAAATAAATTGGGTACGTTACCTGTTTTAGCAGAAGATTTAGGCGTAATTACCCCAGAAGTAGAAGCATTACGGGATAAGTATGACTTTCCGGGGATGAAAGTTTTGCAATTTGCTTTTGGTTCTGACCCCGGTAATCCATTTTTACCTTTTAACTACAGACGCAATGCTGTAGTTTATACTGGAACTCACGATAATGACACAACTGTAGGCTGGTTTAATCAAGCTAACCATTGGGAAAAGCGCAACTTGCTACTGTATTTAGGTTGTATCAGTGCTGAAGGTATCCACTGGGATGTCATTCGACTAGCATTAAGTTCCGTTGCCAATCAAGCAATTATTCCTTTGCAAGATATCCTAGGTTTGGGAACCGAGGCCAGAATGAATTTTCCCAGTATTGCCGAAGGTAACTGGGGTTGGCGTTATCAGCAGTCAGTTTTGACCGAAGAATTAAGCCAGCGCCTCAAGAATCTCACTCAACTCTATGGACGCGCACCCCAGGAAAAGTAAATACAGAAGTGCTGGATAAAAGGGAGAAGTCATTCGGCTGTTGCCAGAATTTTTCTCCCAGATTCCCAGTTTCCATTTCCTCTTTAAGACTTGGGTTTATTACCTATCTTGATTTCTGTTTCTTTCCCAGGTTCTCCCATTCTTTGTGCTTGTTGCTGATTAATACTCATCAACACACTACCTGCATTATTAGTTTTTACCGTTAGTTGCTCTTGAGCTTGCCAAGTGCGCTGACTTCCTTCCGGTAAAACTCCTTCAAACTCGATTTTGCCATCAGCTACTACACGAATCCAAGATGATGCTTTCAACATGACACCAATACGTACTGACTGAGGGTTATTGATGTTATTTAATTTATCGCTAACAGGTTGTAAGTTCGTTGACGGCTGGGAGTTTAATTGATATAACTCCGGGTTTAAAACAGTTTCTCCCTTCAAATTTCCATTGCTTTCGCTTAGAGCAGTATTATGAAGTAATCGAGATAAACTACTTACGGAGCACACAATGACAAATATGTAAAGAAAGTAAAGGTGAAAAGGACGTAGTAGACCAATTGAGTAATTTATCTTCCTAGGGGGTGCACTCATGGGTTGAAAATCAACAGGAAAGTTGCTGGCAAATTCTACTCCTTTAAAGCCTAATGCGTCGGCAAATTGCCTGATTAAACCCTGAATATAAATTGGTTCTGGCAAATCATCTAATTCACCTTGTTCAATCGCCTGTAACAACCGTTGGGGAATTTTGGTAATACTTACCATTTCTTCCAGTGATAAAGCCCGCTCCTCACGAGAAGTCCGCAAACAAGCTCCTAATTCTGCCAATTTTTCCGATTGTTGTTGTTTGAAAGAAGGCTTTGGGTGCTTTTTCTTTTCTCTTAGCCATTTCATGCTTTTATTCCGCTCCTGACCTCAAATGAATCTTTAACAGGTAGACGCTTAATACGCTCTTGCAAAAAGCTAATTTCAGCATCGTTGAGTAAACGATATTTACCCTCGTGTAACAAGGGTAGTTTTGGCATTTTTAATTGAATCGGGCCTATGGAACTACGATGTAGCTTAATAACTGGATATCCCAACTCCTGGGCTACACGGCGAATTTGTCGGTTTCTCCCCTCCTTTAAAACTATTTCTAAATGGCTATTTTTTGCAAGACTTTCTATTAAAGTTACTTGAGCGGGACGTGTTTTTCTCCCCTCCAAGACCACACCTTTACGCCACCTTTCCAACACTGCTGCCGTTGGATGTCCCTTGACCAACACTTGATATGTCTTAGGAATACTGTGGCTAGGATGGGTAAGTGCAAATGTTAGATTTCCATCATTTGTCAATATTAATGCTCCGGTGGATTCTGCATCCAAACGACCTACTGGGTGCAGACCCAAACCCTTGCGTAATTCTGGAGAAAGTAAATCCAAAACAGTTTTTCTTCCTTGCGGGTCATGGCAAGTAGAAACTACCCCTGCTGGTTTGTTTAGCAATAAATATATTAAGGGCGGTGGCTTATGACTGGATACTAGCTGACCATCTACTAAAATCTTATCTGTTTGTGTATCAACTTTTTGACCTAAATTAGCCACTACACCATTGACCTGCACACGCCCTCGCCGAATCATTTCTTCAGCTTCACGCCGCGAGGCAATACCCCAATGAGCCATAATTTTTTGTAATCGTGCCTCCATGTTGAAATTACTATGTACAATTTTATTTTTTTTAGATAACCAACATCATATTTGTGTTTTGTACTGGGTAGCCATCAATGTTAAATTGGAAGCTTATTTTATTCCAGTTATTGGTTGAGTAAATACCCAATCAACAGAGTAGTTCAATGGAAAGATCATCAGCAAAAACTCCACACAAAATACGTATTATTACTAACGTCCTCACAACAGCCCTTAAGCTTTGGTTAAAATCACAAGTCAGCCAAGTATCCCACTTAGAAGTTGATATCAAAGCCAGCGATCGCCAAATTCTCTCAGGTTGTATCCCTTGGGTATCTATTATTGCGAGTGATGCCGTGTATCAAGGCCTCAATATTACACGAATTCAACTCGTCGCAGAAAATATTCAGGTGAATATCGGGTCAATACTCAAGGGTAAACAAGTCAAACTATTAGAAACAGTGCCAGTTTTTGGCAATCTGCTCGTGGAGGAGAAGGATCTCAATAGTTCTCTTTTATCTGAACTATTATCTACAGCTTTATGTGCCGTAATTTCGGAAATTTTACCAGAATGCTGCTCAAAATCAAACAGCCTGTCTTGGCAAAAAATAGTACTTGCTCACCAGCAAATCATACTTAAGAGTATTGTATCACCTGCAAGTAAACCTCAGCCATTAGAAATTTCTTTAAACTTAAGTTTAATCAGTAACCATGAGTTGAGGCTAGAAAATATCCAGGTGATCAAAGATGAACTACCGCTTTTAGAGCATAAGCATAGTTACAACCTCGATCTTGGTTCAGATGTTGATATTCAAGAACTCAGTTTGCTCCCCGGTAAACTAATCTGTCAAGGAAAAATTAACGTCAATCCTTGAACAAGACAGTGAGATGGAGTGGATGTTAAGTCATCCAATAACTCCTGAGGAGTGGTAACCTGTGATAGTAAACGAAACTTACATGGTCAGTTGCAACCCCCCGGATTCATCAGCGGGGTAGTTCGGCCTAGATATCTGCTATCAAGGGCAACAACAGTGTTACAAAATAGTAGACTAGCGGAGCTGTAAAAATATAACTATCCGTCCGGTCTAAGATCCCACCGTGACCGGGGATCAACTGCCCTGAATCCTTAACTCCTGCATCACGTTTGAGCATAGACTCTGTGAGGTCACCTAAAATACTGGAAATACCAATCAGGGAACCCAATGATACACCAGTCAATAAAAATTTTGGCAAATGCAAATAATCTGCTCCAGCTAAAGCCACAGCAATGCTGGCGGTAACTCCAAACACTGCGCCTTCAACAGTTTTTTTAGGGCTGATCTCAGACAAGCGGGTTTTACCAAAAAATTTACCAACAATGTAAGCGCCAATATCAGCTGCCCAAATACATAAAAAAGTTAGCACCGTCAAGGTCAATCCCTGGGGTAGAGAAGCTAAACTTTCCTGTTGCAGAATATCTGACCAATTTCTAGGCCAGTAACCACCGAAAGGAAGGTTACTACCAGCTGCACTACCGAGAGTGCGTAACCGCACCCAATAACTCGACAAGTAACCAACATAAAATAACCCCATAATTGAAGCAGAAATATCAGAAATGGTCGCCATTTTCGGCTGAAACAACAAGTAAAAACAAATCAGTGTCCCAGCTATTGGCATAACAGCATCAGCCAAACTACCATCAAGTATACAAATCACCAGTAAAACTTGGCTGACAAACATCGTGGTTTTAGCAGCAGGAAATATACCTCTAACTCGCACCAAATTAAAATATTCTTCTTGACCTAAAAATACGACTACCGCAATTGCGATAGTAAAGTACCAGCCACCCAAAAGCGTGGCAACTAAAGCAAGAGCGATGGCAACAATTCCACTAATAATCCGGGACCAGGGCATAGAAGTCAGTATGAAGTATAAATTATAAAGGATGAACTCTGAAGCATGAGGTGTGATTTATCCTTTATCCCTCAGTTTTCATCCTGGGAATCTAGTCTAGTTTCTCACCACTGAGGATAAAAATGGGATCAACAGCTGCAAAGGTTTGAGAAAAGCCTCGCGTCTCCAAGCGGTTAACCGCAGATTGCACCACTTCAATATTTCTAGCCCGCAACACGGAAAAGCTTTGAGAGATAGCATACAAACCTTCTAAGTTAGCTGCTGTGGCCACAACTCTACCTGATGGTGGCAAATAATCCCATACCACTGGCAAAATATCTTGTATGGGTTTTCCACCCTCAATGCAAACGCGGTCAGGGGCTAATTCGAGATTATGCAAACACTCAGGAGCGCTACCTTCAATTACTTCTACATTTCTGACTTCAAAGCGATGGCAATTTTGCTTAATCAAGTTAGCTACTTCTTCATCGCGCTCCACAGCAAGAATATGTCCATCAGGACAAAGTAACCCGGCTTCTACAGGAATTGTCCCTGTGCCCGCGCCAATATCCCATAATACTGAATCAGATTTTAGGCGCAGTTGGGAAATTAATAACAACCGCAGTTCTCGCTGGCTAAAAGGAATACCAGGCAAATGATCAAACAATTCATCGGGAATACCAGGGGTAACATAAGGCCAAAGTTGGGAGGGCATAGAAAGATACTTTTATACTAAAGATATCAGCTTGCCTAGTTTGACAAACCATAAGCTAGAAAAGCTTTTCAACTTAGCGTTATCAGCAATCACTATGGTCAGCGAAATCTTAGGCGACCGTTACGAAATTCAGCAGGTGTTGGGAAAAAAGTCGGGGCGGCGGACGCTACTAGCTCGGGATCAGACAAGTGGTGAATTGGTTGTGATCAAGTTACTTTCTTTTGATAGTGACTTTGAATGGGACGATCTTAAGTTGTTTGAACGTGAAGCCGAAACATTAAAATCTTTGTCTCATCCCGCCATCCCTCGATATTTAGACTATTTTGCCGTAAATTCACCTAAAATCAAAGGATTTGCTTTATTACAGACTTATATCGCAGCTAGAACTTTAGAGCAATACTTACAAACCGGGCGGACTTTTACGGAAACTGAAGTCAAACAAGTCGCCACAGCTGTATTGGAAATTCTAATTTACTTACATGGGCTGCATCCGCCTGTGATTCACCGTGATATTAAGCCTAGCAATATTTTATTGGGCGAGCGTTCTGCTCATAGTGTCGGTCAAGTTTACCTAGTAGATTTTGGTTCGGTACAAACTGTCTTGGGTACAGAAGGCGGAACTAGGACTGTGGTGGGAACTTATGGATATATGCCACCAGAGCAATTTGGTGGGCGAACAGTCCCCGCATCCGACCTTTATAGTTTGGGGGCAACTTTAATTTATTTAGTCACCGGTAATCATCCTGCCGATTTACCTCAAAAAGATTTTCGCATTCAGTTTGAGCAACACTGTCATCTTAGTCCCAGTTTAACTCGCTGGTTACAGTGGATGACTGAACCGAGTCTAGAACGGCGGACAAGTTCCGCTATGGCAGCTCTGAAAGCTTTAAACGAATCCCAATTAGACATTCCCCGCCCCTTAAATTGTGTTAAACCTGCCGACAGCAAAATTCAACTCACCAAGACCTGGGATCATCTAGAAATTCTCATTCCACCAGGTGGCTTTAAGTTCTCGATGTTATTCACAGCTTGCTTTGCCATTGCCTGGAACTCCTTTGTTTTGTTTTGGACAATTGGCGTGCTTCTTACCCCGGCTTTTCCTTTGAGTTTACTCTTTGCTTTATTCTCACTACCTTTTTGGGGGGTTGGCTTGATGATGCTATGTAATTTATTGCTCGGCTTATTTGGCAAAATTCAACTGCGTTTAGATCAGCAGCAAATTACCTTGCTATATGAATTATTCGGATTTAAATTTCATCATCCCCGTCCTGCCCCCAGAGACAGTATTAGTAAACTCGTTTATATTCCCAGGCACGTAACAAAAGATTCTGAGGGTGATAAGATTTCTGTACCACCGCAATTGGATATTTGGGCAGGAGTACATAAATACCCCCTTAGGATGGATTCGGGATCTATTCAATCTGAAGCAGAACTAGAATGGTTAGCCCATGAATTAAGCGATTGGTTAGGTGTAGAATTAACATCCTCTTCCCCTGACCTGGGAATCCAACGCAAATCTGCTTCTTTTTCCAGAGCAAGAAATAAATAGTCTTTTAGTGTCTATAGTTATTAAAGAACCCTTACAGGAGAAACAAAATGTTTGGACTGGGATGGCCAGAAGTAGTCATAATCGCCATAGTCGCTGTCGTCATTTTTGGGCCCAAAAAAATTCCTGAACTGGGAAATGCACTGGGTAAAACCTTACGAGGTTTCAAAGAAGAATTGAACTCCAATAATGATGACACAACTGCTGAACGCGAACAGCAATAGTCAATGTAGAGACGCAATCATCTCGTCTCTACTGTCTGACTAAAACAAAGTATTGATCACAGAAGATGTCACCCCGTTCTGGGGATCTACAATTGTTGTGGAGGTATTTTGTTGCTGTACCTCCTCTTTTACTAAACCACGCACCTTGATTAACTTAATAGCTCGACTGACGCTTTCTGGCAAAATTACCACCAAACTGTTATCCGGAGCCATATCTAAAGCTTTATTAATCGCTGCGGTTTCATCCAAAATCGACTCATAGCGACAATTTGGATTAACTTGGTTTATCCCTCTAGCAATCAAATCCGCAGCTGATCCCCGTGACCGCCCCCTACTGTCATCATCCTCTTTAACAATAATGTAGTCAAAAATCTCTGCTGACAATTTACCCAAGGTAACAAAATCTTCATCACGGCGATCGCCCGGACCCCCAACTACGCCAATGCACTCTCCTGTAGTCCAATTACGGACAAAGGAACCCAAAGCTTGGTAACTAGCCGGGTTGTGAGCATAATCTACTAAAGCATGATATTTGCCTAAATTAAATAAATTCATCCGTCCTGGGGTTTGACTCACCGAAGCGCGGAAAGTCTTCAAACCAGCACGAATCTGCTCAATGGTGACATTCTGCACAAAGGCCGCCAAACTAGCTGCTAAAGCATTGGCAATCATAAACGGCGCACGTCCACTCATAGTCAAAGGAATATTTTCTGCCCTTTCTATTCGGTGTGTCCAATCACCTTTAACAATTGACAGATAGCCATTTTCGTAAACTGCCGCCACTCCTCCCTTTTGAACATGCTTTCGCACTAATTCTGAATCAGGATTCATTGTAAAGTAGGCAACATTAGCTTTTGTTTTTTCTGCCATGGCTGCCACACGGTGGTCATCAGCATTCAGCACTGCATAGCCATCGGGGAACACAGCTTCTGCTACCACACCCTTGAGATTAGCTAACTGTTCAATAGTATCTATATCACCTATACCCAGATGATCAGCAGCTACATTCAATACCACACCGACGTTAGCATTGGCAAAACCCAGCCCGGAGCGGAGAATGCCACCACGAGCCGTTTCCAGCACTGCTACTTCTACAGTGGGGTCTTCGAGAATCACATGAGCACTTTGGGGACCTGTATTATCTCCAGATTCGACCAAGTAATCACCGATATAAGTTCCATCAGTAGTTGTATAGCCTACTACTTTACCAGTTTGCTTGTAAATATGTGCTAACAGTCGGGTCGTAGTGGTTTTACCATTAGTACCCGTAACACTCAAGATAGGAATCAGACTGGATTGTTCGTTGGTAAACAGCATATCCAGAACTGCTCCAGCAACGTTACGGGGAGTACCTTGACTTGGAGCAACGTGCATCCTGAAACCGGGAGCAGCATTGACTTCTACTACCACACCGTCCATCTCTCGGAGAGGACGACTGATATCTGTAGTCACAATATCGAGTCCGGCAATATCTAGACCGATAATTTTTACTATCCTTTGTGCCAGCCAAACATTTTCTGGGTGAATTTCATCAGTGCGATCTATAGCAATACCACCTGTGCTTAAATTAGCTGTTGCACGCAGGTAACAAATTGCTCCCTTTGGTGGTACACTGTTGATAGTGTAGCTTTGCCTTTCTAGCAGCTGGTAGCTGTTGCGGTCTAGTTCAATTTTGGTGAGGACTTTATCATGGCCTTCACCCCGGTTTGGGTCTTTGTTAGTTTCGGCAATCAGTTCGCTAATGGTGGACCTGCCATTACCAACTACGTGAGCAGGCACGCGTTCTGCCACAGCCACTACTTTACCGTCTATAACTAGCACCCGATGATCTCGCCCAACGTAGTAACGCTCAACAATAATTGACCGAGAAATAGCTCTTGCCGCCTCGTAAGCTGCCTCAGCTTCATCCCAGTTTCTAATATCAATAGTAATACCACGTCCGTGGTTACCATCTGATGGTTTGATGACAATGGGATAGCCGCCAACATATTCGATAGCTTCTTCCAGGTCATCTAAAAAGTTGATCACCGTACCCTTGGGCACTGGCGCTCCAGCCGCAGCGAGAATGCGTTTAGTAGCTTCTTTGTCGCAAGCTAGCTCGACACCTAAAATGCCAGTTTTATTGGTCATGGTAGCTTGCATCCGCTTTTGATTGACGCCGTAACCCAGCTGAATCAAAAAGCGAGCGCTCAACTGCGTCCACGGAATGCCCCTTAGTTCGGCTTCTTTGACAATGGCTTCTGTGGAAGGACCCAAAGAAGACTCACGCCATAAGTCCTTCAGGTCGAGGATGTCTTGCTCGAGTTCTGCTTTTGGATAACGACCTCTATCAACGATACTTTGGCACAGCCGTACAGCCGCTCTTCCAGCGTAGCGCCCCGCTTCCTCATTTAGGTACTCGATCACTACCTGGAAGATTCCAGGTGTGGCGGTTTCACGGGTGCGCCCAAAGCCTACATGCATTCCAGCTAATTCCTGGAGTTCTAAGGCCACGTGTTCCACTATATGGCCCATCATGGTGCCTTCCTTGACCCGCATCAGAAAACCACCGCGACAGCCGGGCGAGCAGTAGTGACCTTCCAGACTGGGTAGCGCCTCTACCAATCCTTCATAAAAGCCAGGGATTTCATTGGAGGGTGTTTGGGCAAGGTTTTCTAAATCAAGGCGCATGACGATCAGCTTATGGCGTCGAATGCTCCAGTAGTTTGGGCCACGTAAGGTCTGGATCTTGAGGATTCTCATGGGAATAGGTAGATGGAGATTCGGAACCAAAATTCTAGTTTCTTACTGAAATTGACCGTCAAACTGTTCAGAATAAACAGTTTTTTCTTTTTTCATGGTATGCTTATGGCTTTTTTACAGCAAGCAACCAAGTAATCGATCAACACAGTGTAACCTCTAATACGCTATTCCCTCAGTTAGAGATGCGATGCACAGCAGGCAACACAGTCCGCTGATACAAGTGATAGCGATCACCATAACTGAGGATGTGCAATCGTAAATTATGCACAGTTAGAGGTTCGTTAGCGCCGACATGAGGTTCATTGGTATGAGTTACTTCTGTGGGATCGACAATCGTTACACTGCCTTTGCCTACAACTTGTAACCAACCATCACGTTCAAAGACAGCACAAGTGTCTTCATCAATACCAATACCTAGACGGTCAGGATGAGCTGCGATCGCACTGATCAGGCGACCCATACGATTGCGATTGTGAAAATGCTGGTCAACAATAACTTCAGGGATAAAACCCAAACCCGTTGCCATATCGACCAAGGAACGATTTGGAGTTTCACCACTACCACCGCCAGCAATCATGTGATGTCCCATGACAGCAGCTCCTGCACTAGTACCTGCTAGGGTCAGTTGTCCTGCGCGTACCCGTTGTCGGATGATTTCCATTGCTGGCGTGTCTGACATTACGCCACAAAGGCGTAATTGATCGCCTCCAGTGAGAAATACCCCACTACAGGCCGCCAAGGATTCTTTGACAGGGGCTGTTTCACATTGTTCGCGTTCACGGATGTCTAAAATTTCGACCTTTTCAGCACCCATTTCTTCAAACAGGCGAATATATCTACCACCGATGATAGCGGGTTCGCGAGAAGCAGATGGAATAATTGTAATATAGGCCTTACTAGCACCAGCTCGACCAAAAAAAGTTCTCAGGATATCGCGTCCATGAACTTTATCTTCTGCGCCTCCGATCACCAGAACGGCGGTTTTAGTTGCTTGGGGTGTCCTCATTTCCAGCGATTTAGCTTTTAATTGCGGCATTATGTTTCTCCTGTCAACAACTTCAGGTGAATTTAACAAGGTATGGCCATGGACACACAAGCTGTCAGTAGGACTGAGCATTTCTTGGGATGACCACGCAAGCTATCGCACTTTGCTTTTTTAAGCAGAAACCCCTCGGAAGTTAAGATCGGGGTGAATTGCCCATTTAACTTCTCACCTGATCCACATATTCGCGCAGCAGCGTCTTTGTCAAGAGAAGCCTCAATATTCATGTGTTCTTGACTGTTCCTCAAAGCCAGTGCCTTGTTTTTCACCTGTACACTTTTTCCAGACTGGCAAAATAATGCTTGGGAGACTAGAGATGACACTTTTGTGGGGGGGGTTAGCCCGTCGAAAAAAATGTCTGTTTTACCTCTGGTATTGGGGCAAGCAGGTTTTAACACGCTTTTTTTGAGGCTGGGCCTGTGCATCCTGGAAGTTGTTAACTTGGTCAGATTATTAATTTAAATGTACTTGTGACAATATTTAAACACAAATTAAGTAATTAGAAAAACTTTTGATCCTCTCTGAAATCAATAGTTCTGGTACTTTTAGTCACTATTGATTAAACTTATCTGTAGTTCTATCCTACATTGATTGATTGTGTTTGCTAGACATTCAAATTTAAGATTAGTGTTCTCGAATACGAATTACTGTGCGCTTTGATATAGTTACACTTTTTCCTGACTGTTTTACCTCGGTTTTAAATTCTGGACTGTTGGGTAAAGCCTTAGCTAAACAGATTGCCCAAGTCAATCTGGTTAATCCCAGAGATTTTACCACCGATAAGCACCACAAGGCTGATGATGAGCCCTACGGTGGTGGTGTGGGGATGTTGTTAAAGCCAGAACCCATTTTTGCTGCTGTAGAGTCTCTACCCACTCTACCCCGGAGAGAAATTATTTTAATGAGTCCCCAAGGTCAAACCATAAATCAACACCTCTTCAAAGAATTGGCTAAAAATTATGACCAGCTAGTAGTGATCTGCGGGCATTATGAAGGAGTAGATGAGAGGGTACTGCATTTAGTCACACGTGAAGTATCTTTAGGAGATTTTATTCTTACTGGTGGCGAAATTCCTTCAATGGCATTGCTCAATGGTGTGGTCAGACTTCTACCAGGTACTGTAAGCAAAGTTGAGTCCCTCAAAGCAGAAAGTTTTGAAGAAGGCTTACTAGATTATCCCCAGTACACTCGCCCGGCAAATTTTCGCGGATGGAAAGTACCTGACGTTTTGCTGTCTGGAAATCATGCCGAAATTGCTCGCTGGCGACATGAACAACAAATCAAAAGAACAGGCGATCGCCGTCCCGATTTGCTCGAACAATGGCAAAAAAATCACCATACCAGCAATGGGGAAAAAATACCCGCAGACAATAAACTTGCCAACGACCAATGACCACTGAATCACAACTAAACACTCAAAACTATGAACATTCGTATTGGTAACGGCTACGATATCCACAGGTTAGTCAGCGATCGCCCTTTAATTTTAGGAGGAATCCCCATTCCCCACTCCCTCGGTTTACTAGGGCACAGTGACGCTGATGTACTAACTCACGCCATTATGGATGCCATGTTAGGGGCATTATCCTTGGGGGATATTGGCCATTATTTTCCTCCTACAGATCCTCAATGGGCAGGAGCCAATAGTTTGCTGCTATTAACTCAAGTACATCAGCTCATTAAAGACCAAGGTTGGCACATAGGCAATATTGACTCGGTAGTAGTCGCAGAACGTCCCAAATTGAAACCACATATTGAAAAAATGCGGGATAAGTTAGCCACTGTCCTAGAATTACCACCTAATCAAATTGGCATCAAAGCTACCACTAACGAAAAGTTAGGTCCCGTTGGTCGAGAAGAAGGTATATGTGCTTACGCTGTTATTTTATTACTAGCCAATGATTAATCAAGTTATCTAGTCAAAAATCAGCATACTCAATTACTTAGAATAATCAAAATCATGCCAATTATCAACAGCCTTTACATCCAGTTGGGATGAAGTATTTCACCATAACACAGGATTCTCTGGACTTGGTTACATTCAACTAATGATAATAAACGAAAAAGGATGAGCTTAATTAAAAAAATCTCTAATTACAACAAACATTTTTGGTTACTAATCAGTATAATTGCCTTGACAGCAATTACAATCACAAGTTGCCACCCGTCTAACTTTAAAAGTAAATCTGCTCAAATACCGCAATTAGTAACCAGCATTCTGAGTGACCCGAAAACCTTTAACTACGCCCTCAGTTCAGAATTTCCTAATATTTTTAGTTTAACTTACGAAGGATTAACTATCCAAAATCCCATCACTGGTGATATCGAGCCAAACTTAGCAGAATCATGGGAAACTACAGATGATAACTTGGGATTTATCTTTACTCTCAGATCAGGTTTAAAGTGGTCTGATGGACAACCACTAACAGTAGATGATGTTGTTTTTACCTACAACGAAATTTACCTGAACGAAGCAATTCCCACAGACGCTAGAGATATTCTCAGGATTGGTGAAAGTCGATCATTACCTAATGTACAAAAAATTGATAACCGACGGGTTAAATTCACCACTCCAGAACCATTTGCCCCTTTTTTAGGTAGTTTAGGAATACCAATTTTACCAGCCCATAGCCTCAAAGAATCTATCAAAACAAAAGACCAAGAAGGTAAGCCAATATTTCTCAGCAAGTGGGGCGTTGATACTCCTGTAGATGAAATTGTCGTCAATGGCCCCTACAAACTGGAGAGTTATCACACAAGTCAACGTGTAATTTTCCAACGTAACCCCTACTATTGGCGTCAAAGACTGGAAGGAGAATCTCAACCTTACATTGAACGAATAGTATGGCCTATTGTTGAATCCACAGATACTTCATTACTGCAATTTCGTTCTGGTAGTTTAGATACTATAGGAGTTACACCAGATTACTTTTCTTTGTTAAAAAAGCAAGAGAAACAAGGTAATTTCACAATCTACAACGGCGGCCCAGCCACCGGCACATCTTTTGTTTTCTTTAATCTCAACAAAGGTAAGAAAGACGGTAAACCACTGGTAAATCCCATTAAATCACGTTGGTTTAATACAGTTGAATTTCGCCAAGCAGTAGCTTATGCTATTGACCGTCAAACCATGATTAATAATACTTTTCGTGGCTTAGGTCAAACCCAAGATTCCCCAATCACCATACAAAGCCCCTTTTATCTTTCCCCAAAAGAAGGACTAAAAACTTATGATTACAACCCCGAAAAAGCTAAGGCATTGTTAAAGAAAGCTGGATTTCAATACAATGACCAAGGCAAACTATTAGATGCTCAAGGTAATAGCATTCGTTTCACTTTACTCACCAACGCAGGTAACAAAATACGCGAAGCAATGGGAGCGCAAATTAAACAAGATTTAGGCCAAATTGGTATGGAAGTTGATTTCACACCATTAGCATGGAATACTTACATAGATAAACTTTCTAATACTCTTGACTGGGATGCTTCATTACTAGGATTAACCGGTGGTTTAGAACCCAATAGCGGCGCTAACGTCTGGTCACCAGAAGGCGGATTACATATGTTTAATCAAAAACCCCAAGCTGGACAAAAACCCATAGAAGGTTGGGAAATCGCTCCTTGGGAAGCCAAAATCGGTCAACTTTACATCCAAGCAGCCAGGGAATTAGATCCAGCCAAACGAAAAGCAATTTATGCCGAAACCCAGAAAATTACCCAAGAAAATTTACCCTTCATTTATTTAGTTAACCCTTACTCATTATCAGCAGTGCGTAATAAGTTTACAGGTATTCAATACTCAGCTTTAGGCGGCGCATTTTGGAATATTCATGAGATCAAGATTATTAATTAAGCAATATAAAAACACAAGACTATTTTACGAACTACCGTGACTAACCCTGAAAACTTGCGATCGCTTCTTCAATCAGTTGCCAATGGTAAACTGACCCCAGACCAAGCCTTAGACTCACTCAAAGATTTAACCTATGAACCAGTGGGTGAATTTGCGAAAATTGACCACCATCGCCAACTCAGAACTGGTTTTCCTGAAGTAATTTGGGGTCCAGGTAAAACTCCCAAACAAATCGCTCAGATTATAGAGGTAATGCGTCTCCGTAACCCGGTAGTAATGGCAACCCGCATCGAACCCGCAGTTTACAATGTACTGCAACTCAAAATTCCAGATTTACGGTATTACGAACTAGCGCGCATTTGCGCCATTACTCCCCTAAACATCCAACCAAAAATTGGCGGATTAATTGGTATTCTCTCTGCTGGTACTGCGGATTTAGCCGTAGCTGAGGAAGCAGCTGTCACAGCAGAACTGTCTGGGTTTCGTGTCCAGCGTCTTTGGGATGTGGGTGTTGCTGGAATTCACCGCTTACTAAGTAATCGCCATGTCATTGAATCATCATCAGTTCTCATCGTCGTCGCCGGTATGGAAGGCGCTTTACCCAGCGTCGTCGCAGGTTTAGCAGATTGTCCCATAATTGCTGTTCCTACTAGCATCGGTTATGGGGCGAATTTTAGTGGTTTAGCCCCCCTATTAACAATGCTGAATTCCTGTGCAGCTGGTGTAGGTGTAGTGAATATCGACAATGGATTTGGTGCTGCTGTCTTAGCTGGACAAATTTTGCGAACAGCTGAGAAATTACGGATGTTGTCCGGTACACCTTGAGTTGTTGCTGTAGAGTAGTTTCTTCCAGAGTAGAAAAGACAAGACACAATAGTAACATCACTGAGAATAATTACCCGTTCCCTAAGATGAAAATTACCTGTTGAAAAGTTATAAAACAACCTCTAAGCTACATCCTTGATGGTATTATGAATAATAGATAATAATTCCTCAAATACAACAGCTTTAAACTCTTGATTATTCATGAATTCCATAAAGATTTCTTGATTAGCTTCCATAGGTTCAATTAATGGATTTTCTGGACGTTTTTCTAGAGCCGGAGTAAGATTTTCTTTAGTATTAACTTCTGAAGTAATTTTACAAAGTGGGATTCACAAATTGACGACCATGAAAAGCAAAAATTGCATTACGCAATAAATCCAGAGACAAAGCACTGCAACCAGAAACGTTGAATGTTGATACAAAACTTTACATTGTTGATTATAATAAGTCTACAAAGCGTGAAATTGTCAACATAACATTATGTCCTAAAACCAATGAATATAGCGAATTTTATCTAATAGTGTGTTTCCCCATTGTTGAGGAATACATGAAAGCTGTAAAATGAGATAAGCTATCAAACTCACATATATTTGTATCGTAATGCTATTGACGTTCTTGGTAATTAATTTGTCAAGCTTTAAGTGCATTTTTAAAACTTCCACAACAATTGGACTAACCAAGGGAATTGATAAATATCTCTGATTTCATCATCACTAACTGCGGCTTCTCCAGACCCAGGTAAATTAGTTACTAAACGAAACTCAGTTTTCGTTTCTAAATCACAAAAGTTAACTACCCTATAGGCTTGAGCATCATCAGATGCACCAATTTTAACTAAGTCAGTTGATTCTTCAAATTCTAGTTTCCAATTATTCTTTATTTGCAGAACAAAATATTTTTTCTCCTGAACTAATTCTCGAATAAATTTTAATCCAGCGAACTCTCTATCTATTACTCCTACAGCATTTTCTGGTAAATTTGATATCATTGTTGAGCGGAATTTATAATCATGTTTATTCCCAAAGTTTATGAGGTTATCTTCTGGACTTCCTGTAGCTAAATTCAGCGAACTAAAAAGTTTGACTTGGTGATGACCTAGCACCTATAAAAACTTACTTGTCAATGTAATAATTGTCGAATCAATTGGAAAAATAGCATATTTATCATGTAATTTTTTGTGAGTTTTACTTTGTACTAACTCGTTTAATTTTTTATAAATTTCTTGGAATGGTTTTTGACTGCGATGGAAGTTGGCTTTGGAAAAAGTAGAAATATCTACTTCAAACCCCGTATCATTAAGTCTCTTAAATAAATCTCGCATACTTGTGAGGCTATTATCCAATAGATAAGATAGCCAAAACTCAAAGAACAGAGGGCTGTTCAATACTGGATAATCCTTTTTAGGCAGTTTGCTCAAGATATATTTGACAATTTTGGGAAATGAGTTTGTAATTACCGCTGATTAAGATATTCTAATACTTCGCCCAAAACTTAACATACTTTGGGTTATTTTTATCAGCTTTTTGTTAACATTCAATACTTATGAGCACTAATATTTGATTTATAAAAAAAACTGTGAGATAATAGTAATAAATACAAATAAAATTAGGAAGCAAAAGCAATGTAAATTTTATCAGTATTCCTCATGGTCGATTTATCCAACAATTAGAATATAAAGCTAAACTTCTTGGAATTAAGGTGAAACGAATAATGTAGTTTTCTGAATTTCAACCCATCAAAAAGCATGGGCAATATTTAGGCAAAATAATTAAGATTAAGAGACGTAGATTTAGGTCGAAATCTGGGAAAAATATTCAACAGATTTAAACAATTCCCTAAATATATCAAGAAAGGTAGTCGGGGATTCTATCTTTGATAGAAACTCAATAGACGGGCTTGTAGTTAGCCCGGTAATGTTTACACCTTACAAAACTAGAAATATAGTCAAATATTTCTAGTAACTATTCATCAATGACCACTCCCCATTACCCTGATAATTTATGACCAAAGAACAAACCTGGAGTCAACGATTTGAATCAGCATTGCATCCGGCCATCGCTCGTTTTAATGCTAGTATCGGCTTCGATATCGAACTAATCGAGTACGATATCACTGGCTCTCAAGCCCACGCCAAAATGTTAGCCCACACAAGTATTATTTCCCCTATAGAAGGTGAACAACTTGTAGCAGGTTTAGAACAAATTCGCCAAGAACACCGCCAAGGCAAATTTAATCCGGGGATTGATGCGGAAGATGTACATTTTGCCGTGGAACGGCGATTGACAGAAATTGTTGGTGATGTAGGTAAAAAACTCCATACTGCGCGCTCACGTAATGACCAAGTTGGCACTGATACCAGACTTTATCTCCGCGACCAAATTCAAGAAATCCGTAGCCAACTGCGGGAATTCCAAAATGTATTGCTGGATATAGCCCAACAGCACATTGAAACTCTAATTCCCGGTTATACTCACCTACAACGCGCCCAACCCGTGAGTTTAGCTCATCACCTCTTAGCCTACTTCCAAATGGCACAACGGGACTGGGAACGCCTCAGAGATATAACCCCAAGGGTGAACATTTCCCCCCTGGGTTGTGGTGCATTAGCAGGAACAACTTTCCCCATTGACAGACATTACACAGCCCAACTGTTGAATTTTGACAATATTTATGCTAACAGCTTAGATGCAGTCAGCGATCGCGACTTTGCAATTGAATTTCTCTGTGCTGCTAGCTTAATTATGGTTCACCTCAGCCGTCTTGCAGAAGAAGTTATTCTTTGGTCATCTGAAGAATTTGGTTTTGTCACCCTCAAAGATAGCTGCGCCACTGGTTCCAGCATTATGCCTCAAAAGAAAAACCCAGACGTACCAGAATTGGTTCGAGGAAAAACTGGGCGGGTGTTTGGTCATCTCCAAGCAATGCTGGTAATTATGAAAGGTCTACCTCTGGCATATAACAAAGACCTTCAAGAAGATAAAGAAGGTTTATTTGACAGCGTTAACACCATTAAAGCCTCTTTGGCAGCAATGACAATATTGTTGCAGGAAGGCTTGGAATTTCGCACCCACCGTTTAGCAGCAGCCGTAGCTGAAGATTTCTCCAATGCTACAGATGTAGCAGATTATTTAGCTGCTAAGGGTGTGCCTTTCCGAGAAGCTTATAATCTTGTAGGCAAAGTAGTAAAAACCAGTATTGCCGCAGGTAAACTCTTGAAAGATTTGACCCCAGAAGAATGGCAACAACTGCACCCAGCATTTGCCACAGATATCTACGAAGCAATATCTCCCCGTCAAGTTGTAGCAGCACGCAACAGTTACGGTGGCACAGGTTTTGCACAGGTCAATCAGGCAATTGCTACAGCCCGCGCTCAAATAACTGAATAAAAACTGGCATCAGCCAAAAAATCCCGGATAAATGGTTTGACCATGAATGGCTACCCAAATAGTGCGCGAGGAATTTATCTTCGCGCATTGCTTGATAGGCCTTAGTCCAGAGAGAATCTCAACCTATGTATTTGTTGACCTTAAGTTAGCGAAAAAGTATCGGCTTACTCAGTATCAGCTGCTGCTGCCTCTTCTTCTTCCTCACCCTTGGGAGATCTTTGTTGGAACCTTCTCTGCATTCTTCCTGTAGTAGTTCGTTTACGAAACTTTCTGGCATACGCCTGGTTCCGTAGCGCCTTTTCTTTTTTCGGGTTACGGCGCTTGGCCATATTCACCTCATTTAATAAACAACAAAAAAGTCTAACTAGGAATCACATAAGCCATATCAGCTACTTATGATGTCATTGATATACTTTTGGCCTAGTTTCAGCAATCTACATATTTAACAATATACTAGTCTATCGTATTCAATTTATTTACGTCAATACTACTCAGAATCATTTATCTCATCCCAAGCTATTTTTTGGTCAATTGGTCTGGGTAACATATTACGGATTTTCTGAATTTACATCGAAACAATGTAAATTATCCAGCTTAAAAAATTGTATAAATTAATACAATTTTTTAAAATTTTTGGCAATAAATCAGAAGCTTGATATACTATACGGAAGTTATTAACATCAAATCCTCAACTACGGACATATTTGTGTTACAAAAAAATCAATCGTATAATGAGCAGCTTTATGTAAGTAGTGGGAAATTAGAAAAAACAATAGGCATATATAAGTTAAGTTTGAACGTTAATGCTTTCTTGAGGAGAATTTTCCAATCTACACGTAACTTGTGGCGTGTAGGACAAACAGTATTGGGTATCATTTTCCGTCATCCCATTACTGGCGCTAGTATCATTCCCATCTTGCCAGACGGCCGAATTGTACTGATTAAGCGGCGCGATGATGGCTGTTGGGCATTACCTGGAGGCATGGTCGACTGGGGGGAAGATATTCCTCAAACAGTCTACCGAGAATTGATAGAAGAAACTGGATTGGAGTTAGTAAAAATTACCCGTTTGGTAGGAGTTTACTCGTCACCTGACCGTGATCCTCGCATTCATTCAATATGTATTGTAGTTGAAGCAAAAGTTCAAGGAAAAATGGAAATTCAAGATAGCTTAGAAGTTATGGAAATCCAAGCTTTTCTTCCTGACTCTTTACCCCCGGGAAAAATGTCTCATGACCACACTAGGCAGTTGCAAGACTACTTGAATGGCTTGACGACACTGGCGTAAAAATGTTTTGAATTTGACATTTAACGTTGAATAAAAATCGATACCCTATTCCGTAATTCCCGGAAGAAACTTTTTCAATGGCTGTTATTTTGGCGACAAAGTGGGGTGGGCATCCCTGCATTTTTTTTTACATGGTGCTTGGAATGATAGCGGCCAGTGGGTATCAGTCATTGATTCATTATCTGATAATTTTCATTTTCTAGTACCAGATTTATTAGAGTTTGGTGAGTCAGAAAATCCTGATTTTCATCACTCAATTGATTTACAGGCAGAGTGGATTTCTGAATTTATTAAAGCTCTGCGACTCAAAAAAGTATACTTATTGGGCTATTCTCTTGGCGCTTGGATTGCAGCTAGCTATGCTTTAAAATATCCAGACGAAGTTAGTGGTTTAGTCTTACTAGCGCCAGAAGGTGTAGGCACAGAAGGAGAAAAAAGATATTGGCGGAAAATGCAAAAAATAATGAGAATTACACGAATAATCTCACAAATATTCCAAATATTTGCACCTTTATGTAAAATTACCAGCTTAAAAGACAAAATCGACAAACATTTTAATTTGCGTAGGCAATTGTTAGAAAATTCTGCCGCATGTCAATTATTATTCCAAAGGCAGCAGTGAGAAATCGAAGCAGAATTACTACATTAAAGATTGCACCTCATGCAGGTTCAAGTTTTAATTTTGCAAGGCCGGCAAGACTCACTAGATGTGGTAGTTCAAGGTCATACCTACACTAAACTTTTGCCTCAAGTTGAGTTAAAAATTAGTGCCCAGGCTGGCAATGATTTACCTGTTTTTTGTGATGGAATTGTAGCTAGATATATCCATAGTTTTGTCATGGCTAATTTGAATTTTGTAGTCAATTAGCGATGTGTTTTTTACAAGGATTAACTTTAATTGGCATTTCCTAAGCAAATCTCCAATTTTTTACTTTTAAGACTAGTAATTACCAACTATCAATCAAGAATTAAACTGACTATTTCCCACATACCCCAAAAAGTTAAGTTTGGTTCCAAAATTAAATTCTCTGCAATTTCCGGAAACAGAAATCTTAGATGTCTTACCACTAAAATGGCATCCCCACCTTTAAGAACAATTTTGCTTTCAGGAAATAACTGCCACCAAGCGGCAATAAAATCCTTAATTCCAGCTAACACAGTGTAAATAATTCCACTTTGAATCGCCTCTTGTGTATTTAGGCTAAAGCGTCGAGGTAAAGACATAATCTCGGTTTTTACCTGTGGCAATTGTCCTGTTTTTTCACTGAGAGTAGTAAACTGTAAACCTATACCCGGCATAATTGCACCCCCAACTAAAGACTGATGACCATCTGCACCTGTAAAAGTTAGTGCAGTCCCAGCATCAATGACTAGCATCGGAAAACCCCAAGTTTTTCCAGCTCCCCACAAAGCTAAGGCCCGGTCAATTCCCAAAGTAGGATACATATTCAATAGCGGGATTTGCTCCAAAGCAATCACACGTACATGAGGATGAGTTTGCCAAAGCTTTGTTTGATGGGGAACAACGGAAGCTAAAAAAATAGGAGTATGAAAAGAGATTTTTTCGCCTACTTCCCTAGAGATACTGAAATGCAAAAGTTCTGCTGGTAAATCATTTATTGTTTGACATTCACTCAAATGGTCAGTATCCCAAGTGTAATCCAGGCTTTTATCTCTAAATAACCCCCAGTGCAGCCGGGAATTACCAATTTCCAAAGCTAACCAAATATTCTCTCTCTTTCCTCTGCCTATTTTTGGTTTCACACTCCCTACTTTGCGAAGTATATTCGCACCCCCATTTAAGTCAGCGTTAATAACTTTTCCTGTTTCAGTTTCCACTTGATACCCACCCTTCAGGTTTTGCGCCGAAAATGGCCAGAAAATCACCATCTAAAAAACTAGCTTTACTGGTGTGGGATTCCTCTGATTCAACAAATTTCGTGGAATAGTACTCACAGAGTTCCTTGACCAGTTCCTGACTCTAAAGCCTGGCGTCTCCCATTTCATCCCCTGTCCAAAGCACAAAGTACCCAACTACGTTCCTGCTTCTGGTAGGACTTTCACCCTCCTGCTAAAGTATGGTAACAATAGAATCAGAGGAAAATATACTCATTGTGTCAAGGAGGGCAACTATGGTAGCACTTACCGAAAAAACAGCAAAACGGCTCACCATAGAGACTGTGGAAATTGCTCAAGAAACCACGGCAATTCGTTCTTTAGACTGGGATCGCGATCGCTTTGATATAGAATTCGGTCTGCAAAACGGTACAACTTATAACTCGTTTCTAATTCGCGGTGAGCAAACTGGCCTAGTTGACACCTCTCACGCAAAGTTTCGCGAGTTATATTTTAATACCCTCACAGGATTAATCAATCCCAGAGAAATTGATTATCTGATTATTAGCCATACCGAGCCTGATCATAGCGGCTTAGTCAAAGATTTGCTGGAAATGGCTCCAGAAATTACAGTTGTCGCTTCTAAAGTAGCAATCCAGTTTCTAGAAAGTTTATTACATCGGCCATTCAAACGCCAAATAGTCAAAAATGGCGATCGCTTAGATTTAGGCCATGGTCACGAATTTGAATTTGTCATCGCCCCAAATCTACACTGGCCAGACACCATATTCAGCTTCGATCACAAAACCAAAATTCTCTACACATGTGATGCTTTTGGGCTGCATTATTGCTCGGATAGTACCTTTGACAAAGATTTGGCAAAAATCGAAGCGGACTTTAAATATTACTATGACTGCTTAATGGGTCCCAATGCCAGATCAGTTTTATCCGCACTCAAGCGCATGGCAGAACTGAAAACCATCAATATCATAGCCACTGGTCACGGACCCCTATTATCTTACAATATCCAAGAGTTAACCGGACGTTACCGCACTTGGAGCCAAAGCCAAACCAAAGCAGAAAACTGTGTGGGGATATTTTACGTCTCAGAATACGGTTATAGTGATCGCCTCGCCCAAGCAATTGCCAAAGGTATCAGTAAAACTGATGTAGCCGTAGAAATCTTGGACTTAAGCTCAGGAGTAGATTTACAAGAACTGCGGGAATTAGTCAGCCGTTGTACAGGAATCGTGGTCGGTACACCTCCAGCAGCAAGTAATGCCAATATCCAAGCTGCACTCAGCACTATTCTGGGATCTGTCAAAGAAAAACAAGCCATAGGCATATTTGAAACGGGCGGTGGAGACGACGAACCCATAGACCCCCTACTGAATAAATTTCGCAACTTCGGATTAACAACAGTTTTCCCCCCCATTCGCATTAAGCAAACACCCACAGAAAACACTTACCAACTTTGTGAAGAAGCAGGCACAGACCTAGGACAATGGGTAACACGCGATCGCAGCATCAAGGCCATGAAATCCCTGGGTGTAGACTTAGATAAAGCACTAGGTAGAATTAGTGGGGGACTATATATTATCACTGCCAAAAAAGGCGACGTTTCCAGCGCCATGTTGGCCTCATGGGTTTCTCAAGCCAGCTTCAAGCCCCTGGGACTATCCATAGCCGTAGCCAAAGACCGAGCCATTGAATCACTCATGCAAGTAGGCGATCGCTTTGTCCTCAACGTCTTGGAGGAAGGTAACTACCAAAAACTCATGAGACACTTCTTAAAGCGCTTCGCTCCCGGTGCAGATCGCTTTGAAGGTGTGAAAACTCAGCCAGCCGAAAACGGCGCACCCATCCTCACAGATGCCCTAGCCTACATGGAATGTGAAGTTGTCAGTAGAATGGACTGTGGCGACCATTGGGTAGTATACAGCAACGTTTACCAAGGACGAGTTTCTAAACCAGAAGCACTCACCGCTGTCCATCATCGTAAAGTCGGTAACCATTACTAATTCCTCATGCCTCTGAAAGAGGCACCGCTCGCTAACTGAATTCGTAATTACGAATTACGAATTCTCCTTATTCCTCATACCCAAAGGCTATGTCAACAAGCAAACCCCGCGACGTTCAAATCCTTCCCATTGCTACCAACACGACAGCAGTGCGATCGCGTAGTTGGTCAAGACTGAGATTTGAAATTGAATATGCCCTTGCCAAAGGTACAACTGCTAATTCTTATATAATTCAAGCTGATAAAATTGCTCTAATTGACCCTCCAGGAGAAACATTTACCCAAATTTACCTGGCAGCTTTGCAGAAACGGATTGACTTAAAAACCATTGATTATGTAATTCTTGGTCATATCAATCCTAACCGCATCGCCACTATTAAAGCTTTATGGAAACTTGCACCCCAAGTGACCTTTGTCTGTTCCAATCCGGGGGCTAAAAATTTACGCACCGCTTCAGAAAATCAAGACTTACCAATAATGGTCATGCGGGGGGAAGAAACTCTCAATTTGGGTAAAGGTCATAATTTACAGTTCATTCCCACCCCCAACCCCCGTTATCCAGATCACCTTTGCACCTATGATCCACAAACAGAAATTCTCTACTCAGATAAACTATTTGGGGCTCATATTTGCGGAGATCAGGTATTTGATGAAGGCTGGGAAAGCATTAACGAAGACCGACGATATTATTTCGATTGCCTCATGGCTCCCCACCCCCGGCAAATAGAAACAGCACTAGATAAAATCGCTGATTTACCCATCAGAGTCTATGCCACTGGACATGGCCCCATAGTGCGTTATGGCTTAATCGAACTCACCAAAGCTTATTACCAATGGATTTCCTCAGCTGCATGTGACTTGACAGTAGCACTGATTTATGCATCAGCCTATGGAAATACCGCCACTTTAGCACAAGCCATCGCTCATGGTATTACCAAAGCAGGCGTAGCAGTAGAATCAATCAACTGTGAATTTACAGAACCAGAAGAAATCCGCACAGCCGTAGAAAAATCTGCTGGTTTCATTATCGGTTCACCCACCCTTGGCGGCCACGCCCCCACACCAGTACAAACAGCCCTAGGAATAGTTCTATCTACCGCCACTAACAATAAACTTGCCGGTGTCTTCGGTTCTTTTGGCTGGAGTGGAGAAGCAGTAGATTTAATAGAAAACAAACTCAAAGACGCAGGCTACAAATTCGGTTTTGATACCATTCGTGTCAAATTTAAACCCAACGATGTCACCTTACAAATGTGTGAAGAAGCAGCAACCGACTTTGCCCAAGGGTTGAAAAAAGCCAAAAAAGTTCGAGTACCCAGTCTTCCAGCTACAAATTTAGAACAAGCAGTGGGTCGCATCGTCGGTTCCCTTTGCGTCGTTACAGCCAAAGAAGGCGACATATCCAGTGCCATGTTAGCCTCATGGGTTTCTCAAGCTAGCTTTAATCCACCTGGTTTAACTATAGCCGTGGCTAAAGACCGGGCATTAGAAATGCTTATGCACTCAGGTAATAAGTTTGTCCTGAACATTCTCCAAGAAGGCAATCACATCGGCTTGATGAAACAGTTCCTCAAACCTTTTGGCCCTGGAGAAGACCGATTTGCCAATGTCCCCGCCGAAAAATCTGAAAACGGCGCACCCATCCTCACAGATTCCCTAGCATACCTAGAATGTTCTGTGCAAACCCGAATGGAATCTGGTGATCACTGGATCGTGTATGCAACCGTAGACAGTGGCAAAGTTTTAAAATCAGATGGTGTCACAGCCGTCCATCAACGCAAAACGGGAAGTCACTATTAATTTCCTCCCCATTACCCTTAAATTCTCTTTTCTAAATATTGACCAATCATCAACTGCTCACCAGCACGAGAAATAATTGTTTGTCTGGTCCGATATTTACTCCCAATCAACTTTAACTCCTCCTCAAAGACTGAACCGTTATACTCAGTTCGCAAACATAATGTTTTAGTGTTGGAGAAATAATATTTAGCCGTAACTGGTTTAGAAGTAGCAAAACCGCGATCGCGATACAAAATATTACCCGAGACCCCAAATAGTGTCGAACCTTGAGACTCCTTTCTACCCTTTAGGACATTTCTACTGTCCCAGGTAACCTCTGCACCACAAATTAAACTCATGGACTTTGCCAAATCGTGCATCTGACCGAGATTTTGCAATTCATCACATCCTTCTGTTAAAAACCGGATAGTGATTAGACTTTCCATTTCCTTCGTTTCACCCTCTGGCAAAGTATAGTAGCGTCTTTCAGAGCGCCACTGACCAACTGATTCTTGAAAAAACTCTGCAATCTGGGATTCATTAACGGTTTGTGCAAATTTTAGCGGTGAAGTCACTCTTAATTGTCCTCGCCTGAGCAAAAATTAGAATTACCCATATAATACATCGAGATAAAACACAATGTTTAGTTATAAATTTTAATGATATCCAAAGATACCATCAAATTTGCAGTATTATGTATATTTATGTAAAAATAAGTTTTATAAGTTTATGTTGCTTAATTTGCCACCAGAAATCTCAAAAATTCCTGGAAATCACTATTCTCAATTAATAAACCAAGGAGTAAAAACTAGCTCACGAGCAAAGAGTTATACTTAGAACGTAATTTTCATCAGTGTTAAAAAATATTTACTTGTTGCATAAGCAACATAATAGTAAATATTCGATAGACTCAAACAATCAACAAAAAAGCAAAACAAGCTATCAGAGGACCTTGATGTATTTATGCTTCTAAAAAGTTACTGATATCTACCTCACATTACCTTCAAATACACAAGCCCTTGCAGCCAATAACTACCCATAAAAGGCAAAATAAATGATTTTGGAGAAAAAAATGCCTAAGAAACAGGCACAATTACCAAGCTATCAAGGCTCCTTAAATCAGGTAATTAATTGCCAATTACATTCAACTTCACCAACAAAACAAACAACACAAACAGCTAATAGTCCCTTGTCCATACGAGTCTTACTCATTACTTATTTACTAGGTATTGGACTATTGACCGTCAGTTGTACATCAATACCCAAACAATCTGCTCAAGCCCAACCTCAACAACGCGGTCAAGGAGCAAATTCTAACAAAGCAACAGCCGTAGACGTAGCGATCGCCCGCACTGGCTTATTGCAACTCCAACCGACTTATACAGGTAATACCACACCATATCGCACCGTATCATTGCGATCGCAAGTAGAAGGAAGGTTATTAGCCTTGAACTTAGGCTTAGGCGACAAGGTGAAGCAAGGGCAAAAAGTCGGATTTTTAGATGATGCACTGTTATTAAAATCATTAAAACAAGCAGAAGCAGAACTAGCAGCCCTGAAATCAGAAGTAGCTAGGGCACAAACTCAAGTCAGTAATGCCCGTGCAGAAGTTGAAAAAGCGCGATTAGAACTAATCCAAGCCGAAGCAGACTCAAAACGACAACAAGAACTGTTTCAAGTCGGTGCCATTGCCCAACAAACCGCCGAACAAACACGCACCAAAGCAAAAACAGCACTCCAATCACTACGAGCAGCGGAAGAACGAGTACGCACAGAACAGCAAGCCGTCGCCGCCGCCCAAGGTAGAGTAATAGCACAACAAGCCGTAGTTGCTCAATTTCAGGAGCGCAGATCCTACGCTCGTTTAATCTCCCCCATCACAGGTGTAATTACACAAAGAATCACAGAACCAGGTAATTTACTCCAACCAGGAAACGAAGTCCTACAGATTGCCGACTTTAGCCGCATCAAAGTCGTAGTAGAAGTTTCCGAATTAGAACTGTCGCAAATTCAAATTGGACAATCCGTACAAGTCAGCTTGGATGCCTTCCCCAACGAATCATTAATTGGCAGAGTTACACGCATCTCTCCATCTGCCGATGCCATTGCTCGTTTAATTCCCGTAGAAATAGTAATTCCCAACAATAACAACAAAATAGGTAGTGGACTCCTGGCAAGAGTTAAATTTGAAACCCAAACATCACAGCGAGTAGTGGTATCAGCAGCAGCCATTCAAAAAGCAGCAAACAACAATAATTCTTCTCAGTCCAGAGAAGATACTAGTGGTAAAGTCTTCCTAATTACAGAAACAGAAGGTGAAACCAAAGCTACTGCCCGTGTTGTTACTTTAGGTAATAAAGCCGATGGCAAAGTAGAAATTGTATCTGGCTTGCAAGCCGGGGAACGTTACATTGCCCGTAGTAGTAGACCATTACAAGAGGGTGAACCTGTAGTTCTTTCCGCCTTATCAGAAACAATCGAATCAACCTCCGGAAACATTAAAAATTAAAAGCCCAGAACGAACCCAAGATTCTTAATTAGGAATTAGGACTTAGCAATAGCCCTTTGATTGGAGATTACCAATAGATGCAGCAAACAAATAAAGGCGGCGGATTTAGTATTACCACCATTGCCATCCGCCGACATATCGGCACACTCATGCTAACCTTGGCACTATTGGTTATGGGTGTATTCTATCTAATCAAAATACCAGTAGATTTACTACCATCAATTACCTATCCGCGAATTGGTGTACGCATAGATGCACCAGGAATTTCTCCAGAGGTAGCAATTGATGAAATAACAAGACCTTTAGAATCAACTTTTTCCGCCACAGAAGGTGTACTACAGATTTTTTCTCAAACTCGTGAAGGACAAGTAAGTTTAGATCTTTATTTTCAACCAGGAGGAAATATTGATCAAGCTTTAAATGATGCCACAGCCTCCCTTAATAGAGCTAGAAATAATTTACCCGACACTATTCAAACACCGCGCTTATTCAAATTCGATCCTTCCCAGTTACCAGTTTACGAATTTGCCTTAACTTCACCCTCCCTCAACAGCCTTGATTTACGTGTTTTTGCCGAAGAAGAATTAGCTCGCGAACTAAACGTTGTTCCCGGGGTCGCAGGGGTAGACGTATCGGGAGGAGTGAAAGAAGAAGTGAGAGTCAATTTAGATTTAGATCGTTTGCAAGCTTTAGGTGTCAGTGTAACTGATGTCCTAGAAGAACTCAGAGACCGCAATCAAGATCTTTCCGGTGGTCGGCTTTTAGGGTCAAACTCTGAGCCATTGACTCGGACTGTGGGACGCTTCCAAAGTATTGATGAAATTGAAAACTTGTCTTTTGAAGTAACTTCTTCCTCAGTAGCCAATACCCAGACCCCAAATCCCAATCGTCGTGTTTACTTGCGAGACTTTGCTGAGGTCATTGATGGCTCAGAAAAACAGCGAATCTACGTTTCTCTCAACAAGGAACCAGCTGTCAAAGTCAGCATTCAAAAACAGCCAGATGCCAACACAGTCAACGTTGTTGATGGCGTAAAAAAACGCCTCCAACAACTCGAAGCCTCTAGTATATTTCCCGAAGGAACAATACTCACATCTACATTAGATGAGTCCCAATTTATTCGCAATTCCATCTCCAACGTTACTACCTCCGGGTTAATTGGCACAGGACTAGCCGCTTTTGCCGTTTTCTTATTTCTTGGTTCCTTGCGACAAACTCTCATTATTGTCATTGCTATTCCCTTAGCCAGTTTAACAGCCATAATCCTCATGGGAATATTTGGCTTATCCCTGAATATATTTAGCTTGGGTGGTTTAGCTTTAGGGGTGGGTATTGTCGTAGATAACTCCATAGTCATGTTAGAAAACATTGCTGAGGGTGCAGGTATAACTCCCGGTAAAAACAGCAAAACTCCCCTCAATTCCCAACAACTCATTGAACAAGCTGAACAAAGTAGTCAACAAATAGAATCAGCTTTAATTGCTTCCACCAGTACTAACTTAGTAGCAGTAATACCATTTTTACTGATCGGTGGCTTTATTTCACTACTATTTAATGAGCTAATTCTTACCATCACCTTTGCCGTCACAGCTTCAATTGTCATTGCCCTTACAATTGTACCTATGCTTACCTCCCGCACCTTGGCATGGAAATTTTCCACTGGGTTGAGTAAGCTTTGGCTACTACAAGAATTCAACCGTCGCTTTGACGCAGCCACAAAAACATATAGTCGTTTTTTAGCGATTATATTGCGCCAGCGATTTTTAACAGCGGCCATCGCTATTTTCCTCTGTGCAAGCAGTAGTTTGTGGATGGCTCCCCAAATTCCCCAAGAAATCCTCCCTACCATTAGCACTGGACAAGCCGCATTAAGTGCTCAGTTTCCACCAGGTACCCCTTTAGAAACTAATCAAAAAGTTATGGCTATGGTGGATGAGATCCTTTTGAACCAGCCAGAAACCGAATATGTCTTCTCTACAGCAGGCGGCGCAATTTTTGGTAGAAATGTTAATGCTAATCCCCTCAGAGGTACCAGCACAATTACCCTCGCAGATGGAACTGACATTGAAGCTTATATAGAACGAGTCACCCAAGAGTTTGACAAGCTCAATTTAGTGGGAATTCGCCTGCGCCTATTTCCTGGTCAAGTGCGGGGTTTAATTCTCAACAACTCCCCCGCACGTGGCGCTGATATTGATATCATCCTTCAAGGTAGTGATACAAATACCCTAGAACAAACCGCTCGAGAAGTCCTCACTGCCTTAGAACAGCAAGCTACCCTAGTGAGATTTCGTCCCGAAGCTGATGACCGTCAACCAGAACTACAAATTCGTCCTGACTGGGAACGAGTCGCCACTTTTGGCCTAAACACCCAAGATATTGGCAATACAATTCAGACAGCTATAGAAGGTACTGTACCCACCCAAATACAACGCGGTAACCGTTTAGTTGATGTCAGAGTCCAGTTGAAGGAAATATCACTACAAAAGGTTTCTCAATTAGAAAGATTACCTTTATTTGTCAAGGACAATCGCCAAGTCCGTCTGAGCGATTTAGCCACAATTACCAAAGCACAAGCTCCTGGGGAGATTCAGCGCATTAATCAACGTCAGGTTGTGATATTTGCAGGCAATTTAACCGCAGGAGCTAACCTCAGTGATGCTTTTAGCGAAGTAAATCAAATTATAAGTAGTGTAAATTTACCTCAAGGTGTGAGTGTTTTACCTAGTGCGACGGCTACATCCAATCAGGAAATACAAAACTCCCTGAAACTATTAGGTGGATTGGCTAGTTTTCTAGTTTTTATAGTCATGGCCGTGCAGTACAACTCACTCATTGACCCTTTGGTAATTATGTTAACAATTCCTCTGGCTCTAGCTGGGGGAATTTTTGGGCTTTACATTACCAATACCCCCATTGGTGCGACGGTAATCGTAGGTGCAGTGTTATTGGTAGGTATTGTTGTTAACAATGCAATTATCATGGTAGAACTAGCAAATCAAATTCGCCATCGCCACAAAGTTGACAGAAAAACGGCGATTTTACAAGCTGCTCCTCAACGCTTGCGCCCAGTACTAATGACCACCATTACTACAGTTTTAGGTATGTTTCCCCTAGCATTAGGAATTGGCGCAGGTTCAGAATTTCTTCAACCATTAGGCGTGGTAGTATTTTCTGGCTTGTCTATAGCCACATTGCTAACACTGTTGATCATACCCTGTTTTTATACCATCCTCCACGATTTACTACATTGGCATGGCGCAAAGCGAATTTTAATTTATTTCGGTATGGTCAGGAAAAAAATAAACTAACCCATTTCTTTGTAGTGGGGGCATCTTGCCCACCAATATACAAACACAGCCGAGCTTGCCCAGGTCATGGGCAAAACCACTACTTCACAAAGCATCGTTTGGTTAAGAGCAGGGTTAATGGCTCGTTTGAGCAGTTTTAAATGGTTGTAGGTGGTCATCACCACCCTAAATTTGATAGTTTTGATGCTTGTAATACAGACTTTTGTAATATAGCTTCTAACTCCAGCCCATTAGGATCGGTAAAATTATCCAAATTTTGATCTAAACAAGTAGACTGAAATAGGATTATCGATTTATCATTAATGATTGTGAGTTTTTAAAGCAGCAAAACCATGAGCGCTCAAGAGATTATTCGCTCCATTGAAGCGGAACAACTCAAATCAAATTTGCCCGTCATCCATGTGGGCGATACTGTCAAAGTTGGAGTCAAGATTCAGGAAGGGCAAAAGTTTCGCGTACAACCCTACGAAGGCGTAGTCATTGCCAAACGTAATGGTGGCATTAACGAAACTATTACAGTCCGCCGTGTGTTTCAAGGTATTGGTGTTGAACGAGTATTTTTGTTACACTCTCCACGCATCGACAGCATTAAAATTCTGCGTCGAGGTAAAGTCCGCCGCGCTAAACTGTATTACTTGCGCGAACGTGTAGGTAAAGCTACCCGTATCAAGCAACGGTTTGACCGTACCCTGTAAATTTCGGCTCAAAGTATGGGAGAAATTTCTACTAGCAAGCGGCATTTGCCGCTGATTTGCTCCTCCGACAAAAATAAGGTAAGATATAAAGCGAAAGTTGCGCTATACTAGAGAAGGTTCAGCGCAATAACTGAATCCAAGCCACCCTGTGCGCTCTTAGTTCAGTTGGTAGAACGCAGGTCTCCAAAACCTGATGTCGGGGGTTCAAGTCCTCCAGGGCGCGCTTGAAAGCAAAAAACACAGCCCGAACTTTTGGTTCGGGCCTAATGATTTTCAATATTGCAGTTTGCACCTTTTTTTGCTTCCAGCGAGTATGATGGAGTGAGAACAGTAAATCTGGGTAAAATTGTACTGGGCAGAAAACCGTAACTCAATTTGTACTCACACAATTCCAGAACATAGTGGAAATATCACCAACATTACACCTTTAGTTGGTAATAAGACAGCAATCTGATCTGATATGCTTGGGTTATCTTAAGCAGTCCCTCAGTTACATGCTAGACATCAGTTTATCTAGTTATCAGCAAAAAAAATTGATCTACGTAGAAAAGTAATTCCCAATATTTTTGAGGGAATAGAGGGATTACCGTTTATCCCAGTAATTTTAGAACCTGGGACTAGGATTACAAACGTAGTTTTCCAGCATTGGCTGCCCTTAGCCACTGTTGTCAAGATTTCTATGAGCGGTAAAGCTTCTATTACAAACTGAGGGATAAACGACAATGACAAAAAAAAATGAAGCGGAAATGCCAGTAAACACCAGTGGGTTTAGCTTGACCAACTTCTTTGAGGGTACAAAAGAAGAACTGGAAAAAGTAGTTTGGCCAAGTAGAAAGCAACTAGTGAGCGAGTCAGCAGGTGTCCTATTAATGGTCACACTCTCTGCATCTTTGATATATTTGGTCGATGGATTGTTCGGTTGGGTGGCACAACAGGTATTCTGATGACTTCTGCAACAGACGAACCATATAACTCAGCATTCCACTCTGAGGAAGCGGCAGAAACAGCCCTAAAGCAAGCACGCTGGTACGCAGTACAAGTAGCCTCAGGCTGTGAAAAACGCGTCAAGACAAACTTGGAGCAACGTATCCAAACCTTTGACGTAGCTGACAAAATTATTCAAGTAGAAATTCCTCACACGCCAGCAGTGAAAATCCGCAAAGATGGCAGTCGTCAGCACACAGAGGAAAAAGTCTTTCCCGGTTATGTGTTAGTACGAATGGTCATGGAAGATGATACCTGGCAAGTGGTGCGAAACACCTCCCACGTAATTAATTTTGTGGGAGCAGAGCAAAAACGCGGCGGCAGCAAAAGCCGTGGTCACGTAAAACCAGTGCCTTTAGGTCCATCAGAAGTAGAACGGATATTCAAACAGACTAGCGAACAGGAGCCAATTCTCAAAATTGACATGGCTGCTGGTGATAAGATAGTTGTACTTTCCGGTCCTTTTAAAGACTTTGAAGGCGAGGTCATTGAAGTCAGTCCAGAAAGAAGCAAATTAAAAGCTTTGCTCTCCATTTTTGGGCGAGACACACCAGTAGAATTAGAATTTAATCAGGTAGAAAAACAGAGCTAACACAAATGGCGAAGAAAGTAGTAGCGGTCATTAAACTGGCCCTGAATGCTGGAAAAGCCAACCCAGCACCACCAGTAGGCCCAGCATTGGGTCAACATGGTGTGAACATCATGATGTTCTGCAAAGAGTACAACGCCAAAACGGCAGACCAAGCTGGAATGGTAGTACCTGTGGAAATTTCGGTGTTTGAAGACCGGAGTTTCACGTTTGTACTGAAAACACCACCAGCATCAGTACTGATTCGCAAGGCAGCGAAAATAGAAAGAGGTTCTAATGAACCGAACAAAAAGAAAGTTGGCTCAATTACAAAAGCTCAACTCCAAGAAATTGCCCAAACCAAAATGCCCGATCTCAACGCCAATGATATAGAAGCCGCAATGAAAATTGTGGCAGGTACTGCCAAGAATATGGGCGTAACAGTTTTAGATTAGTTAAAACTGGAAGTTCACCTGAATTAGTAAAACGCTAAACTCTTAGCACAGTGCACTAACTTTATCGGGGGAGAGATCCAGTCTCGTAATTACCCCAGGAGAAAAAATGGGAAAAAAAATATCGCGCCGCTTGCAGGCGCTACTGGAAAAAGTAGAAGATAGGGAATATGTGCCCCTAGAAGCCTTAACCCTGCTCAAAGAAACAGCAACAGCCAAATTTGCTGAAGCAGCAGAAGCTCATATCCGACTAGGCATTGACCCGAAATACACAGACCAGCAACTGCGAACAACAGTAACACTGCCCAAAGGTACAGGACAAACCGTGCGTGTGGCAGTAATTACTAGAGGTGAAAAGGTCACTGAAGCCACCAACGCCGGTGCGGATATAGTTGGATCTGAAGAGCTGATTAACGAAATTCAACAAGGTATGATGGATTTCGACAAGCTCATTGCTACCCCCGATGTCATGCCACAGGTGGCAAAGCTGGGTAAGTTACTAGGTCCCCGTGGTTTAATGCCATCACCCAAGGGTGGAACGGTGACATTTGACCTAGTAAGTGCGATCTCCGAGTTCAAAGCTGGTAAACTAGAATTCCGAGCTGATCGCACTGGTATTGTCCATGTTATGTTTGGTAAGGCAGACTTTGCGCCTGATGATTTGTTGGTAAACTTGAAGGCGTTGCAAGAAACAATTGATCGGAACCGTCCTTCGGGAGCCAAAGGTCGTTATTGGCGCACAATTTATGTAGCCTCCACCATGGGACCATCAATTAAAGTCGATATCAACGCTTTACGGGATTTAAAACTGACCGAAGTAGCTTAATTGGTAACAGAGACTAAAGACATCATCCATTTCTTAAGCTCAGTACCTACTGCACTCCCGCCGCAAAACTAAATAAGCAAAGCCGGAGACAGCAGGAGCCATTGGCTCAAATATCCTGCCGAGGTTAAAGCTCAATTTACCTGAAACGCCACTCATTAAGGTGTCATTAATCAGGTGCTCTGAGTTTTTCTATCCAACCCCGGCTGATATAGCTGGGGTTAATTGTTTTCACTGGCTCATGGTAAAACCCTCTCAGGTAATTTATCTGTGTTCCTATGTGTTCATCTCTAGTTCATTGACTCCAAAGAACGAACCACAAAACACACAAAAGACACAAAGCCAAATACAAAAAAATTCAGCGCATCCTCATAAGAAAATTGCATGAGCATTTTTGAATTGGTTGCTCCTGAATTGACACCTGTAAACAAAAATCCAGCAACAGCTTGAATTAACGCCGCAAGTAAAACGGAATTTACTCTTAATCAGTAGATTTAACAAAGTTTTACTTAATGGAAAATAATGATTTTGCCCTTGGAGGTGAAACTAAGCATGGGTAGAACACTAGAAAACAAAAAAGAGATTGTAGCCGATCTCAAAGAAACTCTGAGTAAGTCAAGTTTGACACTGGTGATTGATTATCAGGGGTTAACAGTTGCTCAAATTACCGACTTACGTAGGCGTCTGCGTCCCACTGGTACTGTTTGTAAGGTAACTAAAAATACCTTTATGGGCATCGCTATTCAAGGGGACAAAAACTGGGAACCACTTTCGGAATTGCTCAAAGGTTCTTCCGCGTTTTTGCTAGTTCAAGAAGATTTTTCATCTGCAATTAAGGCTTATCAAGACTTTCAGAAAGCCACCAAGAAGACAGAACTTCGCGGCGGCGTTATGGAAGGTCGCCTGCTGAAGGAACCTGATGTCAAGGCTCTAGGAGACTTGCCAACTAAAGACCAACTCATGGCGCAAATTGCAGGAGCTATCAACGCCTTAGCTACCAAAGTAGCTGTTGGTATCAACGAAGTTCCCAGCTCTTTGGCTCGTGCTTTGCAAGCTGTGGCTGAGAAAGACAAAGACCAAGATGCAAGCACCGAAAGTGCGGCTGAATAAAATTCACGAAATTACCCCCAAGTTTATCTGCTGCAATTTACCCTTAATTGGAACTTTGGGTCAGCAAAAACAAAATTTACAAGATTACAGGAGTTATATCAATGTCTGCTGCAACTGATCAAATTCTCGAACAATTGAAAACTCTCTCTTTGCTGGAAGCAGCTGAGTTAGTTAAGCAAATTGAAGAAGCCTTCGGCGTAAGTGCTGCTGCACCTGCTGGTGGGATGATGATGATGGCTCCCGGTGCTGGTGCAGCAGCTGCAGCTGAACCAGTAGAAGAAAAAACCGAGTTTGATGTGATCCTAGATTCCGTTCCAGCTGACAAGAAGATCGCTGTACTGAAGATTGTCCGTGAATTAACTGGTTTAGGTCTCAAAGAAGCAAAAGACCTGGTGGAAGCTGCTCCGAAACCTGTCAAAGAAGGTATTCCCAAGGAAGCTGCCGAAGATCTTAAAAAGCGCATCGAAGAGGCTGGTGGTAAAGTAACTGTTAAGTAATCAACAACTTAGCACCCACCAACTTTGAGTTTAGGGAATTTCAGAAAAGGCCTGCTTGTGCAGGCTTTTTTTAATGCAAATCCCCATCCCACACACCAATGTAAATCCGATCCTGGGCATTGCGTTCAATTACACCTTTTAATTTCCCCACATTAAAAGAGTATCGCTTAGTTTCGCGATCGCTTACTTTTTGCAGCCCTTGCTTGATCTCACTATTAGCATTACCACCAAGCATCCCCTGTAACGTGTTTTGTATTATTTGTGGTTGTACAGATGGCGCAAAGGATACTTCAGTTTGGCGCAATACTCCGGTGTTTTGGTCAAATAAATAACCAAGGTCAACATTATTTTCTAAACGATAAAGAAAAGCACGAGTATTCCATAATCCTTTAGAAGTTCTACTAGGCTTTCCCAAAGCTGCTTTGACCGTATCTTGAGAAGTTCCGGTAGGAAATGCCGGCACACTAAAAGCTTTGGTTTCGCTGGGAGCAATTTGTTGATTTGATTGTTCTGGTGGTTCTGGTGGTTCTGGTGGTTCTGGTGGTTCTGGTGGTTCTGGTGGTTCTGGTGGTTCTGGTGGTTCTGGTGGTTCTGTTGGTTCTGGTGGTTCTGGTGGTTCTGGTGGTTCTGGTGGTTCTGGTGGGAATGTCCGAGTTACTTGTGGCCCTTGTTCTACAGGTACTGCTGCATCTAAACCGGGTTCTACAGCAACAGGCTTAGTGATACCTACTGAAGCGGAAGTTGTGGGACTAGGAGTGGGTTCAATCTTATTAGAATCGGAAAATGGTGTGGATTTTGATAACGTGCTTAGAGATTCTTGAGACTGTGGTTGACGAGTCAAGCCAGAAATCACTACGCCTCCAACTAAGCCACCTAAAACTAAACTGCCAATAATTAAAGCAGGGGTCCTTTGCGATTTCCTACTAGGAATCGTGGGCGGAGAAATTACTGCTTGGGTTTGGTGATTTGATGCAATACTACCAGGACTAAAGCTAACTGTGGGCTTAGTAATTGAATCTGAACTAATATCAGGAGCAGGTTTTAAACCATACAGCATTTTACCAGCAGTAGTATAGCGCTGGCTCACTTGAGGTTGAATTGCCTGATTAATTACCTTTGCTAAATGCGGTGACACATCTGGGGCTAAATCTTGCCAGAGAATTTTCCCCGTTTGCGGGTTTGTCTGTAATTCTGGTGGATGTTTACCTGTTAGTAAGTAGACCGCAGTCAAACCCAAGCTGTAGATGTCAGTAGCATAAACAGGCCTTCCCATAGCCTGTTCTATCGGCATATATCCAGGTGTACCAATCACAAGCGATCGCGTACCATGAGGAGAAGAACCAACCACTGAACGTATAGTCTCCTTGACCGCGCCGAAATCAATCAAAAACGCCTTATTATCACTTGACCGGACAATAATATTATCTGGTTTGATATCCCGATGAATAATACCCTTGCCATGGACATAATCCAAAACAGATAACAAACTGACAACAATCTCCCGAACAGTAGCTTCACTCTGAGAGCCTTTGGCTTCGACAATATTTGTCAAAGTTTGCCCTTGAATCCATTCTTGAACCAGGTAAAACAGTCCATTCTCGGAAAAGTAAGCATATAACGTCGGGATTTGGTCACTACTTTCACCCAGATACTCCAAAGTTGCAGCTTCCCTTTCAAAGCGCTGTTGAATCATTTGGTAAGTTTTTGGATCATTGACTATGGGTTTGAGTTGCTTGATCACACAGCGACGGCGAGAAGGCATATGGGTATCTTCTGCCAGAAATGTTTCCCCAAATCCACCTGCACCCAGTACCTCAACTACTTGATAGCGATTGTTCAGAAGCGTTTTTGTCATGAAAATTTACAAGCGATCGCCTTATAAGAAAATCGAGGGAGCCAAAACCACCGAGATAAGGTATCGGAGCGTGGCGAAGATATTCCATTATACTTTAGGCAGGATGTAGGGGAGGGCAAAGCTTTTTTAGGAGCAGTCCATCAGGTAGTATCATGATGTCTTTGTTCTTCAATATATTTTTTAACGGTCTCACCCTTTCCCAGCTTAACAATTAGCAAACAGCCTCACTTTAAATCCAATAATCCTTCCTCCTTCAACTTAGGATTAAACCGCAACTGTTCTTTCAACCCCCTTCTTTCCAAAACAACTAAAATTTCTGCTTCCACTCGCCGGGCTACACTTTTAATGATTTTAACTTGAGCAAATTCATCATTAGCTGAATTACCATAATTCTCTTCTTCTTCAGGAGTCATTAATCCTCGGACATTAATAGGTTGTGTCCACCTTTCCTGATTATCTGCATTTCCTGAAGGAACAGTACCATTTTCAGCAATCCAAACATTTTCAATATTTTCTAAAATTGTGCGGCTAGGGCGCGAGATAGTTTGAGCTTTCACCCAAAAACATTCATGAGGCTGACGGATCAAATGCTGCTTCAGACTCAGATAAACATCCCGGGAATATCCCACAAATTGGAGCACTTGACCTTGGTCAAAAATAGCGTATACTCCTATTTTTCCAGCAAATACTTCAGGTATGCGACCTTGGTCATCAATGTAAGGAAAATACTCCAAATTTGCCAAAGAAGCAACATTAACTTCAGTACTCATATATCAAACCTAAAAATCCCTAACAACTAGGATATAAAATTCAGCTTTATAAATTAAAAAGGCAAAAGAAAATATTCTTCTGCCTCTCACTCATGAAAAAATAGCCTTAACAGCTAATCATCAATAGCCACGCTGTATTAACTTTCAAAATCATCCTCATCTTCATCCTCGTAATCATCCTCATCTTCATCCACAAGGTCAATGACTTCATCAGCAATTAACTCATCCTCCTCATCCAAAACGCTTCTTTCAGTGCGGCGGTTAGTAAAACCAGAATCCACCAGTCCAGAAGCATCTAGATTGTAGGCGCGGGCTGTACGGTCATCGAGCACCATGTCCAAAGGATCATCAACTTCATCCAACACACTATTAGATTCTAAACCAGTATATTCATCCAGCACCGTTTCTTCATAAGTGTTGTAGCCAGTACCAGCCGGAATCAATCTACCGATAATCACGTTTTCCTTTAACCCACGCAGCCAGTCAGATTTACCTTCAATGGCAGCTTCCGTCAGCACCCTGGTTGTTTCTTGGAAAGATGCTGCAGAAATAAAGCTATCTGTGTTCAAAGATGCCTTAGTGATCCCTAACAATACAGGGGTGTATTGCGCTCTAGCCCCGCCAGTAATTGCCATAGCCTCGTTGACTTGTTCCACTTGGCGCAGTTCCACCAATTCCCCAGGAAGCATAGTAGTGTCCCCACCATCATCAATTCTGACCTTATTAGTCATTTGACGGACAATAACTTCAATGTGCTTGTCGGCAATATCAATTCCTTGGGACTGATAAACCATCTGCACTTCATTCACCAGAAAAGTTTGTACTTTTTGCAAAGCATGACTAGCACAAGCATAAACTCCTTCTTCAGAGCCAAGGCTAAAGAACACTTCCAAAATTTCATGGGGGTTGGATGGTCCATCACTCAACGGTTCCCCGGCTGAAACCATAGAGCCATCAGGGAAGACTAAATTTTGTCCCGGACCCAAAGTATATTCCGTGACCACACCGTTAGATTCTATGATCTTGGCACCAATAGCTTCATCACCATCGCCATAAACCACTTTGAGTTCACCAGATCGACGGGTTAATATACAAGCTTCCTTGGGTTTGCGGGCTTCCAGTAATTCTTCAATGCGAGGCAAACCTTGGATAATATCTCCGGTTTTAGCCCGTTCAAATACCAACAGCACTAAGTTATCACCCCGTTGCACCAAATCGCCGTCTTCGATTTGCAACACAGCACCAGGGCTGACTCGATAGGGACGACCAACGCGGATGTGAACAGAATACTCACCACTCGTTAAAGCCGATTCTCCCGGCTGGGGTTGTGCAGGGGTGTTTTCTACCACATCCAATACTTGCCCAGAATCCAAAGCGTAGATACCGGGAGCTATTTCGTCACCTTCTACCAACAAGTCACCTTTTTTGACCGTGGGTTTGACTTTAGTAGTCATGGCAAATTGGTCGTTGTTACGTAATACTAAGCAGCGCCGTACCGCTTCAGTATCTTTGCGGACACCCCGGACAATACCACCTTCTTTACCTAAGATTTGTGTCCGAGCTACCACAGCCCCAGGAGGAATGCTTTGTCCATCTTCCACTTCCAAGCTAGTTTGAGTACTACCTTGGGTAGCATCGGCGGCAATGTCTCGGCGAATAACCAAAGATTCTAAGATAACGAGTTGCAGCCGTTGAATGTCGAGATTTTCAGCATCTTGGACTAATTCAATGTCTGCTGCTAGAGGAGATGCTGTGTGGTCTTGTTCCCCATCTTGTTCAATTTCCAATACTAACTGTGTTCGTAACAGTTCTACACCTTCAACAGACTTCACTCGTTCCGAATCTTTATAAGGCAATCTTTGTACTGCCCGCATTTGAATGGAACGTCCGGTTTGTTGGCTAATAGATGTAGTGGATGGTACATCAGGATGACTGGAGACAGGAAATTCGACCACGGGACGGCTCAATAAAGCAGGGCCTTCTGGGGACTCTACATATTGGATATACCGTAACTCAGTGGCCACGGTGCCGAAAAATTCTTCTCCCGGTTGGACAAAGGTGTTATCTCGTCCCATGACAGCTTCGGGGTCATCCACCATCAGCACCTCGCCGGGTTTGACAACGACTTCACGGAGGATATCATTTTTCTGGGTGACTTCGATAACGCCACTGTTTTGACAAAAAATATCTTTAACTACTTCAGTGCCGGCTTCCACAAATTGTCCGTCTTCCACCAACAATAAAGAGATATCTTTATTAACTTCGTGGGTTTCTTCTGGTATCCACAATAACGTCCCACCTTGGACGATTTCATAACCGAGTTTGGCTTTGCCTTTTTTCTGCACTTCCACACCGCCAAATTTGAGCAAACCGCCGGTGTTGGTGCGGTAGCGTTCGTCAATTAATTCGGCGACTACTTGACCGTTTTGAACCTTAGTCCCTGGGGTAGCACGGAGGTTAAATACTTGGTTATTACCAGTGGTAATTAAGTAGTGGTTGCGTCCTTGGGAACTTTCTACAGTCACCGTGGCTTGGTCCAAAACCACAGAGGCAGTGATAATTTCAATTTCTCTAGTACTTTTACCAGGGATAGTTTCTGGTAAACGGACTACACCACCATGAACCGTGGTTAATTTGGTTTCCGCCAATACTCCGTTGGTGGCGATTTTGTCACCATTTTTGACCATTAATTCAGCACCAGGGGGCAAGTTATACACTTCCCCGGATAGTACCCAAATCAAACCACCTCTGGCAGCTGTGGTGGTAGTGTTACCTTGACGGTCTGTTTTTTGTTCCGGGACTACCTCAGCAAACAAGACTTCGCCGGCCAAGTCCGAGGCTACATCTTTGACTGCTTTTTCGGTGTTAGCACGAGTTGTGCGCCCACCGAGGGCAACTTCTGCCAGCAATTGACCGACTTTGACCTGCGCTCCGTCTTGGAGGTATAAAGTGGAACCCTGAGTGACATGAATTTCTTGTGGTGTGGTGCTTTTAGCTCCATCTGTTTTCGGCTCCAACAGCATCACACCGTTGGCTTCTACATAAAGAGCATCTTCACCGTGACGGGTGCGATAAGGTCGAGTCCGTAGTTTGCGGGGTAAGCGAATAGTACCTTCGGTTGTAGAACGCACTTGCTGGGCTACTTCCCCAGTAAATACACCACCTGTGTGGAAGGTACGCATAGTCAACTGTGTACCAGGTTCACCGATACTCTGGGCAGCTATGATGCCCACAGCTTCTCCCAAGTCTACCATCTTGGCATGGGCTAAACTCCAGCCATAGCAATGTTGACACACAGAACGAGCAGCTTCGCAAGTCAAGGGGGAACGAGCCATGACTTCAGTAATGCCAGCTTTTTGAATTTCCGTGGCTAATTCATCGGAAACAGGAGTGTTGCGTGGGGCAATAACTTTGCCGGTGGTGGGATGTACTACATCTTCAGCAATTACTCGTCCCAGTAAGCGTTGCGCCAAGGAAATTAAAACTTTATTGCCTTCGGTCATTGCCCGTACGGGAATACCCCTGGTAGTGCCGCAATCAATTTCGCGGATAATCACATCTTGGGAGACATCCACTAAACGGCGGGTAAGATAACCAGAATCGGCGGTGCGTAAGGCGGTATCTACTAATCCTTTGCGGGCACCGTAAGAAGAAATAATATATTCTGTTACCGTTAATCCCTCGCGGAAGTTGGTTTTAATGGGTAAGTCAATAATTTCTCCTTGGGGGTCTGCCATGAGTCCCCGCATTCCCACCAACTGCCGCACTTGGGAAATATTACCCCGTGCTCCAGAAAACGCCATCATGTAAACCGAGTTAAGGGGGTCAGTTTTTTTAAAGTGAACTACTACTTCGTCTTTAAGAGCTTCACTGGTACCATTCCAGGTGTCGATTACTTTTTGAAAGCGTTCTACTTCTGTGATTTCACCGCGTTGGTAACGAGTTTCTGTGGCAAGAATTTCCGCTTCGGCTGCGTCCAAAAGAGATCTTTTACTGGGAGGAATCATCAAATCATCTACACTGATGGAAACCCCCGCTTTGGTAGCGTAGCGAAATCCCAAATCTTTTAATTTATCTGCCATGACAGCAGTGCGCGCTGTACCATAATGAGTGAACGCCCAAGAAATTAATTTTCTCAGCTGACCTTTGTCAACGACACGATTGCGAAAAACAGCTTTTTCTTTAGTCATTAGTTCTTAGTCCTTAGTCCTTAATCAAGGTAATTCGCAATTAAACCACTAGTGCTTCTTGAATTGCTTTGTTGTAAATAACACGTCCTGGCGTGGTGCGTATATACTGAGAAATAACATTGCCTTGGGCATCTTCTCTGACGCGGCGGGTTCTATAAATCACAGTCCGAGTGCCGTCAGGGTTTTGTGTTATTTCCTGGGGGTCAGGATCTGGTTGGTCTAATTCCACTTCTCCGTCAAAGCGGACGTAGATGTAGGCGTGTAAATCAACTTGGTCTTGATGGAAAGCCATAATTACGTCGTCGAGAGAAGCATAGTAACGACCTGTACCTTTGGTGGCCTTAGGGTTTTCTGCTGTTAAATAATATGCTCCTAGGACCATATCTTGGCTAGGTGTAATAATTGGCCTGCCTGTGGCCGGAGATAAGACATTATTAGAAGCGAGCATTAATAATCGGGCTTCTGCTTGACTTTCCAAAGACAAGGGCACGTGCACCGCCATTTGGTCACCGTCAAAGTCAGCGTTAAAGGCAGGACAGACCAAGGGATGTAGTTGTATAGCTCGTCCTTCCACTAACACCGGTTCAAAGGCTTGAATACCGAGGCGGTGCAGTGTGGGAGCGCGGTTGAGCATGACTGGGTGTCCTTCTATGACTTCTTCGAGGACATCCCAAACGCTGGGGTCGTTGCGAGAAATGAGTTTTTTGGCAGCTTTGATATTGTTGACCATGCCACTACGAATCAGGCGGTTAATGACGAAGGGCTGAAATAGCTCAATGGCCATTTCTCTGGGTAAGCCGCATTGGTGAATTTTCAGTTTCGGCCCGACAACAATAACAGAGCGTCCGGAATAGTCTACTCGTTTACCTAATAAGTTTTGCCGGAAACGTCCTTGTTTACCCTCAATAATGTCGGATAAAGATTTTAAGGGTCGGTTATTAGCTCCCACCACCGTGCGTCCGCGCCTACCGTTGTCGATTAAAGCATCCACCGCTTCTTGCAGCATGCGCTTTTCGTTACGGACGATGATTTCTGGGGCTAATATTTCTTGTAAACGAGCTAAACGATTGTTGCGGTTAATTACCCGTCGATACAAGTCGTTTAAATCACTGGTAGCGAAGCGTCCGCCGTCGAGTTGTACCATGGGGCGCAGGTCTGGGGGAATCACAGGAATAACTGACATCACCATCCATTCTGGTTTAGAGCCAGTAGCGATAAAGTTGTCAATTACTCTAAGTCGTTTAATTAATTTGGCTCGTTTTTGTCCCTTGGCATTAGCGGTTTCTTCCCGGAGATTCTCGGCTTCTTGCTCTAAACTAATATCGGCGAGTAAGCGCAGTAATGCTTCTGCACCAATGCCCACTTCTACGCCCTGGAGTAGAGAGTCTTCACTATAAATTTGGTCTTCTATTTCTAACCATTGGTCTTCGCTGAGAAGCTGTTTGTAGGTTAATGTTTCGGCGTTACCGGGACTGAGGACGACGTAGGAGTTGAAATAAACAATTTGCTCTACGTCTCGCAAAGGCATATCCAGGAGAATGGAGATGTAGCTGGGGATGCCTTTGAGATACCAAACATGGGCCACTGGAGCCGCCAGTTTAATGTAACCCATGCGGTGACGACGAACCCGGGACTCAGTAACTTCTACGCCGCAGCGTTCGCAGACTATACCCCGGTGACGGACTCTTTTATATTTACCACAGTGACATTCCCAGTCTTTGGCGGGGCCAAAGATGCGCTCGCAAAACAAGCCGTCCATTTCGGGCTTGAGCGTACGGTAATTAATTGTTTCTGGCTTGGTAACTTCACCTACAAGTTGACCGTTGGGTAATGTGCGCTCTCCCCATTGGCGGATGCGTTCCGGTGATGCCAATCCGATTTTTACGTAGTCAAACTGATTAGTTTGGGCAGTTCTCATAATTAATTTGTAACTTTTAATTCGCAATTCCTAATCAACATGGGGCAATGAGTTTTGGATTTGTGGTTTCAAGTTGATTGAAATTTTCAAATCCAAAATTCTCCGGTTTCTAGTCCCTATTCTTCATCTTCTAAAGATTCGCGGGAGAGAGATTCGTAAGTTGGCCTAGGTGGTGTGCGTCGGTTTGATTGGTCTGCCATTAAATCGACTTCCACATCTAAGGAGTTACCATCTGCTTGGGTTTCTACCTTGTGCACGGCAATGTCTAGTCCTAAGGATTGCAGTTCTCGCATCAGCACTTTAAAAGATTCTGGTGTGCCTGGTCGGGGAATTGATTTTCCTTTGACTATGGCGTTCAAAGCTTCGTTGCGTCCTTGCATATCGTCTGATTTCACTGTCAGTAATTCCTGCAAGGTGTAAGCGGCACCAAAAGCTTCTAAGGCCCACACTTCCATTTCTCCAAAGCGCTGACCACCTTGTTGTGCTTTACCTCCTAGGGGTTGCTGAGTCACGAGGGAGTATGGTCCAGTGGAACGAGCGTGGATTTTGTCATCGACCAAATGCACAAGTTTGAGAATATAGGCAACGCCCACAGTGATGGGTCGGTCAAAGGGTTCACCGGTGCGACCGTCGTACACAATGATTTTGCCGGGGTTATCTGAGTTGTATACCCAATCTTTGCCTGTTTCGTCCCGTGCTTCTTGCAGTTTTTCATGAACGATGCGCCGGGATGATTCTTCCCCGTACATTTCGTCAAATGGAGTAATTTTAAACCGTACTCCTAGGTTATGAGCCGCCCAACCTAACATACATTCAAACACTTGACCGACATTCATACGACTCGGTACACCCAAGGGGTTGAGCACAATGTCCACTGGGGAACCATCTGCTAGATAAGGCATATCTTCTATAGGCAAAATGCGGGAAATAATGCCTTTGTTACCGTGGCGACCCGCCATTTTATCGCCCACTTGGATTTTCCGCTTTTGGGCTACGTATACCCGGACGACCATGTTGGCTCCTGGTGGCAATTCGTCGCCTTGTTCACGGGTAAATAAACGTACGTCAACCACGCGTCCTTTTTCACCATTGGGAACTCGCAGTGAATTGTCTCGTACGTCTCGGGCCTTTTCACCAAAGATGGCGCGGAGGAGTTTTTCTTCTGGTGGTTGGTCTGATTCTCCTTTGGGAGTGACCTTACCAACTAAAATATCTCCGGCTTCTACCCAAGCACCGATACGGATGATTCCTTGTTCGTCTAGCTGACGCAAAGCGTCTTCTCCCACGTTGGGAATTTCTCTGGTGATTTCTTCGGGACCGAGTTTGGTTTGTCTGGCTTCAATTTCGTATTTTTCAATGTGAATAGAGGTGTAGATATCCTCTTGGACGAGTCTTTCGGAAATTAAAATCGCGTCTTCGTAGTTATAGCCTTCCCAAGGCATATAGGCGACGACGATGTTTTGACCTAAAGCTAATTCTCCGCCTTCTGTGGATGAACCATCGGCCAGAACTTGACCTGCGACTACCCGCTCACCAATGCGGACTAGGGGTTTTTGATTTAAACAAGTATCTTGGTTGGATCTTTGGTATTTGGAAAGTCGATACTTAATTTCTTTATTATCTGGGTTACCTGTCTTGGGGCGAACACGAATTTCCGTGGCATCTACGTAGGTGACTTCGCCATCGGTACGAGAGACTATGACCATACCCGAGTCTCTCGCGCCTTGGGCTTCTAAACCAGTTCCAACTAAAGGACGCTCTGGTTTAAGCAAGGGCACTGCTTGGCGTTGCATGTTGGAACCCATCAGCGCTCGGTTAGCGTCGTCATGTTCCAAAAAGGGAATCATGCTGGTAGCTACGGAGACAATTTGCACCGGGGATACTGCTACGTAGTCCACTTGTTCTGGTGTTGTGGTAGCCCAGTCTTGGCGATAGCGGACGGGTACTTGGGGTCCTTTGATGTAACCGTTTCCATCTAGAGGTATGTCGCCGGTGGCGGTGCGGAGGTCATCCTCTTCGTCGGCTGTCATGTACACCGGGGGAAGGTCAAACCTTACTCTTCCGTTTTCTACCGGACGAAAGGGGGTTTCTAAAAATCCGTATTGGTTGACCCGGGCGTGGGTGGCTAGGGAACCAATTAAACCGGCGTTGGGACCTTCTGGTGTTTCAATCGGACAAATTCTGCCGTAGTGAGAAGGGTGAATATCTCGCACAGCGAACCCAGCACGTTCACGAGTTAAACCACCGGGACCAAGGGCACTGAGGCGACGTTTGTGAGTCAGTTCTGCCAAGGGATTAGTTTGATCCATGAACTGACTTAATTGGCTGGAGCCAAAGAATTCTTTGATGGCTGCTACCAATGGTTTGGGATTAACCAAGGATGCTGGGGTTAAAACTTCCGCATCTGATACGGTCATGCGTTCGCGAATAATTCGCTCTAGGCGGTTTAAGCCCACACGGACTTGGTTTTGTAGTAGTTCCCCCACGCTTCTCACCCGGCGGTTACCCAAGTGGTCAATATCGTCGATGTTACCGATGTCGTATTCTAGGTTAATCAGGTAATCCACTGCTGCCAAAATATCCCCAGGGGTAAGTACACGCATGGTCTCAGGTACGGATAACCGTAGTTTTTTGTTGAGTTTGTAGCGTCCTACTCTACCCAGGTCATAACGTTTGGGGTCGAAGAAACGGGAGTCTAATAGCTGTTGTCCACCCAAGACTGTGGGTGGTTCACCCGGTCTTAACTTCCTGTACAACTCCATCAGGGCTTCTTCTTCAGAAAATTGCCCTTCTTTTTCAATGGTTTTTTGGAAATATTCTGGGTGGCGTAAAGCGTCAAATATTTCGTTGTCTGATAAGCTTAGGGCTTTTAACAGTACCTGTGCTGAGAGTTTACGGGTTTTGTCGATGCGTACCCACACTAAATCGTTACGGTCTGTTTCAAATTTCAGCCATGCTCCTCGGTTAGGGATTAAGCTGGCTGAATAGGTACGCCTCCCATTTTTGTCGATTTCAGATTTGTAATAAACTCCAGGGGATCTGACGATTTGGTTGACAATCACCCGTTCGGCTCCGTTAATAATAAACGTGCCTCGGTCTGTCATTAAAGGCAGATCCCCAATAAATACTTCCTGTTCTTTAATATCCCCTGTTTCTTTGTTTAACAGACGTGTGGGTACATACATTTGTACGGCATAAGTACTGTCCCGCCGTTTAGATTCCTCGACACTGTACTTTGGCTCCTTGAGTTTGTAGTTCTGACCTAAAAAGTGCAGTTCTAGTTTGCCTGTGTAGTCTGTAATTGGACTAAAGGAGTTGAGTTCTTCTATTAGCCCTTCTTCTAGAAACCAACGAAAACTAGAACGCTGAATTTCAATTAAATCGGGCAATAAAAAGGCGGGTTCCATATATGTATCTGTAGTCATGCCTTTACCTTAGTCAACCTGGTTAAACTTTGTTTGAGGACACTGCTTAAATCTCTTTTTTGCCTGTTCCCACTGCTAACTTGTGTCCATAACTGCTTGGGAACTTATCTTTTTTTATGCCATCTGCTATTTCTAGGTGTAAACAAACGCCGCTATTGAAACTGGAAACAGAGATTTTGGCAAGGGGGTAATCGCCTTTTTTTTCGGTTAAGGTGCGCTAAAATCCTAATAAGTTGATTCCTGGATAATAGGTGGCTGGAAAATTGACGAATTTTTTGTGCTTTTCTCACTTTTTCCCCTCAGCATCATCAATTGCCTAGACATCTCTAAGGCATTTTTGTTATCGATAATTCACCCTCTGTACTTAGGAGAGTCCCCTACACCCAGGGAAAGATCCGCGTGATTGCTTGGGTTTGATTTTCGTGGGTTTTTTCTCAAAATAATTTACGTTTTTTAACAATTTCCTATAGTTTAAATACATTACAAGCGCTTTTGGCTAAACTCTAGGTGACCGTCGAATTTTGACATCAGTCATAAATTCAGAACATCCGCGTGTAGAGATGAGGTGGATGATCGGGTTGATAACAGTGCTAAATCAATCTAAAAAGTTTTTAATTCCTTCCTTTTTTATTATGGCTTATTCAAAATGTTTTGGAGGGACTAATGCTAACACAATTTTGTCTTCCTGGGGTTTTATTTTTTCCCTCCAGCCTGGAGATGGATGAGCAGATTTTATAACGCTAATCGAAACAATTCGCAGGCATTTTGGGTAGTTTGAGCCGCGATGGCTTCCAATGTCTCCCCACGCAAATGAGCTACTTGTTCCGCTACATAACGGACATAGGCTGGCTCATTTCGCTTCTCACCTCGTTTAGGTACAGGAGACAAAAAAGGGCAGTCTGTTTCCACAAGCAGCCGATCGCTACTCACTATCGCCGCTGAAGCTTGTATAGTTTTAGCGTTTTTAAACGTTACCGTTCCACTAAAACTAATATAAAAGCCCAAATCCAGAAACCATTTTGTTTCCTCTGGTGTTCCACCCCAACAATGCATTACACCCCTGGGAATTACTTTGGTGCTTTCCCGCCACTGTTGTAAAACTTCCCTCACTTGTGTGGCAGCATCACGACAATGGATAATCACCGGTAGATTCAGTTCACAAGCGATGGCCAGTTGAGCTTCAAAAGCCATGCGCTGAACTGCATAGTTATCTGCTTTATAAAGATCCATGCCCATTTCTCCAATGGCCACAACCTTCGGATCTGATCGAGCCAAAGCTTTAATTTCCGCCCCTGTATCCCTGTCCCATTTATCTGCATCTAAAGGATGTAAACCAACGGCAAAGCTCAGTTCTGGAAACTGGTGCGCTAAGGCCTGGATAGTGGAGAACTCTGATGGCTCAACACAGGAATGTACTAGATGCACTACACCCGCCTGTTGCCATCGCGATCGCACTGTCGCTAAATCCGGTTGGAATGTATCAAAGTTCAAATGAACGTGAGTATCAATCAGCTGCATTCCAGTTATCCGTCATCACTCACTTGTCCTAATTGCACCGTCAGTAATCAGTTATATTTAATATATTTACCGATTACTGAAGAATTAAACTACTCAGCAGATGGCGCAGTCAGGGGTTTGAGCTTCGTTGCTAGCCTTGATTTTTTCCTAGCGCCATTGTTTGGATGGAGAACACCCCGCTTGACAGCCTTATCAATTTTGCTGAAAGCCTCAGACAGACGCACCTGTACCTCTTTTTCTAATTCTGAGTTAGGATTAGCAGCATAAACATTTACTGCCGTGAAGTATTTTTTCATCAGCGTTTTTACTGCTGACTTATAAGCTTTGTTACGCAGACGATTGCGTTCTGCGATTTCGGCGCGTTTGAGAGCAGATTTTGTATTCGCCACGGTCAATTCCAAAAATACTATTAATATGTACACACACTACTAGACTTACTAATATAGCATTCATCATGCCAATGTCAGAATTTATCAAAAAAAAAGTTTCTCTCAACCACTGACCAGTCATTGTTTGATGACTAACAACCAATAAACAATCATCAGTCGCCAAAAGTATCCTTGACAACTTTGCAGTTGATGTGCAATCGACGCAAAAAATGCGTTAAAATAAGACACCCCTGATAAATGTTAGTTAGTAGACTAAAAAAATAAGTACAGTTTATACTCAGACCCTACTTCACCTCCTTGATGCAGGAAAACTGGATGTGCAAAAACTCCCCCAGGACAGTGCCCAGGAGACCAGGCTAGGTTGTAAGGGTAGTAGGTATGGCACACCTTCTCCCTGCCGTATATCCAAGGGCTGACCGCCAGGGTGAGCCAACAAGATAATTCGGACTGAGGAATGAAGTCGCCTTCTCCGGCAAACTATGTGCTAGCAAGCCCCGGAGTATCAAAAAAAATCCAGGTTAAGCTAGAGAAGAGAATTAGATTTAGCTCCACCAGCTCACTGGTCAAAAGTTAAGACTAATTCTCAGGCGGGAATATTCTAAATTTTGGCATTCTCCTTACTCCATGCTGCGAATCATTACTCAGCAGGCAGATGTTGTAGCAGAACTGCAACGTATCTGCAATCGCACACAGGACGCACAGGTTCTTCACAAAGAAGCAACTGTGCGCGAAGTATTGCAAGCAGTGCAGCGCCAAGGCGACAAAGCTGTTTTGCATTATACAGCTGAATTCGATCACCAAACTCTAAAATTAGAGGAATTGCGTGTTAGTGGGTCAGAACTTGATGCAGCCTACCAACAAGTATCGAAGGAGTTGCTCCAGGCAATTCAGTTAGCTAGCCGCCAAATTGAAGCATTTCACCGACAGCGTATTCCCAAAAGTTGGGTACATTTTGGCGATGATGATGTGGTGGTGGGCAAACGCTATACCCCAGTAGATATTGCCGGTTTATATGTGCCTGGCGGTCGTGCTGCCTATCCCAGTACCGTACTCATGAACGGTATTCCGGCCAAAGTGGCTGGTGTAACTCGTGTAGTCATGGTGACACCACCAGGTAAAACAAAAGCAATTAACCCAGCTGTTTTGGTAGCTGCCCAAGAAGCAGGAATACAAGAAATTTATCGTGTTGGCGGAGCCCAAGCCATCGCAGCTTTAGCCTACGGTACAAATACAATTCCTAAGGTGGATATCATTACTGGCCCTGGCAATATTTACGTCACCTTAGCCAAAAAACTGGTTTACGGCACTGTGGGCATTGACTCCCTAGCGGGGCCCAGTGAAGTACTAATTATTGCCGATGAAACAGCAAATCCAGTCAATGTGGCAGCTGACTTGTTAGCACAAGCTGAACATGACCCAATGGCGGCGGCAATTTTATTGACCACAGACACGGCTTTAGCGAAAAATGTCCAAGTAGCTGTAGAAAGACAATTAGTAGATCATCCACGACGGATAGATACAGAAAAAGCTATCGCTCACTATGGCTTGATTGTCGTAGTGGAATCTTTGTCAGCAGCAGCAGAGTTTTCTAATGAATTTGCCCCCGAACATTTAGAACTACAAGTTGAAGATCCTTGGACTCTACTTTCAGAAATTCGTCACGCCGGGGCAATATTCCTGGGCTATTCCACCCCAGAAGCTGTAGGAGACTATGTAGCAGGGCCTAACCACACCTTGCCCACTTCCGGCGCAGCTCGTTACGCTTCACCTTTAGGAGTAGAAACATTTCTTAAACATTCGAGTATTATTCAATACTCGCGTACTGCACTACAAAGAGCAGCTGGGGCCATCGATGCCCTAGCAACAGCTGAGGGACTGCCATCCCATAAAGATTCAGTCAGACGCAGGATTCAGCAGGAAGAATGATTGAGAATATTGTTTTTTTTCATAAACTATTGGACAAAACTACCCCATGGCTGCAGGATATAAAATTGAACAGTAGTGGAGTTAATCAGCAGTCATTGATTGAAATCCTTTGAACCAAAGCTCTAACCGCCCACAACTTGTATCAACCAATTATATTAAAGAGGTCTACCTTGGAGGAGATCAGTGGTGCTAAAAAATGTTTTGGTAGCTCTTGATGAATCAGAAATTGCAGGAAGAGTCATTCAAGCTTTAAACGACTTGGTATTTGCCAATGATGCCAAAGTCATTCTCTGTCATGTGTTTCCCACCTCGGAATCAGAGAAGCAACTGCCCGCAGATCGCCCTAATCCAAAATCTTCAAAGTTTTTTGATTTTCCCATTGAAAAACAACTGTTAAACTATAAAGAAAATTTATCATTTAACAGCGAACTAGAGTTGGTAACCGGCGATCCTGCCGAAGAAATTATTCGTCTTGCCAATATCTACAAGGCTGATCTAATTCTAATTGGCAGTCGCGGGTTAACAGGGATGAAGCGAATTGTTTTAGGTTCTGTCAGTACTCAGGTAGTAGAAGAAGCCAATTGTTCCGTATTGGTAGTTAAACCAACTTAATTACTGCTTTTTGGCAATTCCATAATTAAAAGCAGGAATCGCCATAATCAGCCAGATACCAACAGCCATTAATTAGTTCTGGGCTTTTGATTTACTAAAAAATGACGTAAACTCAACAAATTTAGGGTCTGACCTAAATTGAGAGGCAACATTGAAACTCCCTCCAAGCGAGACTGCACCCAACCTTCTCCCCAGTACCATTCATGAAAGCCATCAATGCCTCCACTGAGTAGCAACCGTAAACAATTGGGTTTTGCCACCTGCACTTGATGGTGAATTGAAACTAGCCCAGTCCAGCTTGTAAACTGATATCCAGGGTGTAACTCTTCTGGCATTCCTGGTGGCAACTTTTGCCCCACAAGCCATTTCCCTACATTGTCAGGATTTTGCAAACTTTCACGAATCGCACTGGCAGAGGCAGTGATTTCTATCCGTAGTTGACTTTGTTGAAAATTACCCAGCATTTTTAAGAATTGTTTAAAGATCAGGTCTGAAATTTTAGTGGATTGTAGTTCTAGTATTGCAAATACAATCACTTATCACAGTGTCGTTTTTCTACGAGACAAGTATTTAGAATATAGACAAAGTAGACTTGTTAAGAAATTGAAGGTTTTCCATGGCTGATCAATTAATTCGTGCCACAGCAGCCGACGGTGGTATCCGTGCTGTAGGTGTGATTACCAATCGTTTGACAGAAGAAGCACGGCAACGTCACAAGTTGTCTTATGTGGCAACGGCAGCACTGGGCCGGAGTATGGCAGCTGGTTTATTAATGGCTTCTAGTATGAAGCGGCCTGGTTCTAGGGTAAATATTCGTGTCAAAGGCAATGGTCCATTAGGTGGTATCTTGGTAGATGCTGGCTTGGATGGAACAGTGCGCGGCTACGTTGCCAATCCTGGAGTCGAATTACCTCCTAACAAAAAAGGTAAACTAGATGTAGGTGGTGCAGTGGGTCAAGGCTACCTCTATGTAGTGCGCGACATCGGTTATGGCTATCCTTACTCCAGTACAGTGGAACTAATATCGGGAGAAATAGGCGACGATGTAGCTCATTACTTAGTTAATTCCGAACAAACTCCTTCAGCCCTGGTTTTAGGTGTGTTTGTAGGAGCAACTGGTGTACAAGCCGCCGGAGGGTTGCTAGTTCAAGTTTTGCCCAAGGCTGCCAGAGATGAATCCCTAGTAGCAACATTAGAATCAAGGGTAGCTGGGTTGTCTGGATTTACACCATTGTTACAAGCAGGTAAAACATTGCCAGAAATTTTTAATGACCTACTAGGGGACATGAGTTTGTCTATATTCCCCGAACGTCAAATCTTGCGCTTCCACTGTGGTTGCTCTTTTGACCGTGTACTGGGAGCATTAAAAATCCTAGGCAAAGACGAGTTGCAAGACATGATTATTAAAGATGATGGCGCTGAAGCCATTTGTGAGTTTTGTGGAGAAGTTTATCAAGCAAATAGCAACCACTTAGCTCAATTAATAGTTGACTTGCAGGCTGAATCTTCTGTTTCACTTTAAAGTATAGATTAATACTAAAGGTTGATAGTATTTATGGTATCTGTGGTGGTAGGGTATTTAATAAAGTGGCTTTAAAATAGCTTTTCAACTACGACAAAGTTACTGCGACAGTATCATAATTATCAGCCCAAAACAGATTCCTATTCAACTATTTTGGTGTGAGAGATGACAGAGCGGGATATTCCTAAAACTTGGAACCCATCTAGGGCAGGAGAGCCAGATGATATGAGAAAATTATACCGAACGCCACAATTCGGTGAAGTTCCAACATTTGGTGTATCGGGTGCTGGTTCTACCTCTGAGTCAGTGAAGCAACAAGAACAGGACAACCCCGAATTATGTTTAAATCCTCAGTCAGCAGAAAATAATTTACCAGGTAAAAATCCTGGGAAAATCCCAGACTGGATGAAAAACTGGTTTGTGTGGGTACTAATGTTAACGTTAATTCCAGGTAGCGTGGGATTTCTCGCTATGGCAATGCTGCTCAAATTACCAAGCGCCCCCAATTGCCCTGGGATTTACCGACCCTTTGTCAGTGCTTCAGTCAAATTACATTGCGCTCAGATATCAGCTTCTAAGCAAAATGTCAAGGATTTGTTGCAAGCGATCGCTATAGTCAGTAAGATACCAGATGAGCACCCCCTGCGGGGAGAAATTAATCGTTTCTTAGAAGAATGGTCACGGGATATTTTGCAATTGGCAGACCAAAGTTTTCAAGCCGGAAATTTACAAGAAGCCATCGCTACCGCCCGTCAAATACCTCCCGACCTACCACCATATGAACTGGTAGGTGAACAAATCAGCAAGTGGGAATCAACTTGGTCTAAAGCACAAGCTATATACACGGAAGCTGAAGAAGAACTCAAACAACGGCGTTGGAATTTAGCATTTATGGTAGCGGCTAAATTACTGCGTGTGAATAATGAGTATTGGTCAACTGTCAAGTATGATCAATTGAGTGATTTAATTACTTCAGCACGGGAAGATGGTGATAAATTAACAAAAGCGGAAAGTTTAGCCAATAGTAAAGCAGTCAATAACTTACTAAAAGCCGTTAAAATATCTGAATCCATTAAACCGGAAAGCTATATGTATGAAGCAGCGCAGGAGCTGATTCCGGAAATTGGACGTAAAATGCTCGATTTGGCAGAAGCGAGTCTCCGTAGCCGCGATGCGAACACAGCCCTAGATATTGCCAGACAAATCCCGCAAAACACAGGATTACAGTCAGAAGTAGAAGACTTTATCACTTTAGCTGATGCCTACAGTAGTGCCTGGATGGGTACGGTATCGGGTTTAGAAATAGCTATTTTTCAAGCCCAACAAATTGATGTTTCTAGACCAACTTATGATAAGGCACAAGAATTGATTTCTCTTTGGCAACTGGAAATCGAGGATGTGACGCGGTTAGAAAAAGCCAGGTCACTTGCCACCCAGGGAACTATCGAAGATTTAACAGCAGCAATTAGTGAAATCGAGTTAATTCCTTCCAACAACCCCCGGGCTTCAGAAGCTAGAAAAGAAATGAACCGTTGGCGTAACCAAATAGAAACTATTGAAGACAGACCTATTTTAGAACGCGCTCAACAATTGGCATGGCTTGATGACATTAATTCTTTGCAAGCTGCAATATCAGAAGCAAGCCGAATTCCTCGGGGTCGAGCATTGTATTCTGAAGCCCAGAGCAACATCAGCAAATGGACAGCATCTGTGGAGCGAATACAAGATCAGCCCTATTTAGATCAAGCAAAAATGCTAGCCCAGAGTGGTGATTTAAGGAATGCTATTACCATTGCCCAACCAGTTGCATCATCAGGGCGAGCCCTTGCTAGGGAAGCCAGAAAAAACATAACAAATTGGCAAGAGCAGATCCGAGCTAAAGAAAACTGGAACAAAGCCAAACAAGTAGCTATTGCAGGCACATCGGACGCATTATCTCAGGCAATAAAAATAGCAAGCAGAATTCCTAGAAATAGCTTATTGCGTATGGATGTGAACATTGCTATTGATCAATGGAGTCAGGAATTATTAGATATTGCTCGTTCCCAGAGTAATCTTAATGTTGTCAGAGCCATTGAAACTGCTAAATTAATTCCACCCAATAGTTCTGCTTATAGTACCGCGCAACAGCAAATTCGGAATTGGCAGTATCTACTTCAGCCTGAATCTCCAGATTTTCAGCCGAGTCTCCCCATTATTGAGCAGTAATTTTTTATATTAAAACTGTGGAGATGTCTCACTGTAAGAAACTGGGGAGGGATATTAGACAGGGGGAAAAAGTTGAGAACTAAGCTATGAAGCATATTTTTTGGTGCGATTCGTAGTTTTAGTTCTTGATTCCACAGTAAACTCGGGTATTTCTACTAGCTCCCCTTCACTTAAACTATATTGTTCACAAACCAAACTCAAGCGATGTCCTGATGTTTTTACAGTATTAACAGAATGAATTAAATCACCTTGAAAACACAATAAAGTATTGATTTGCGGTTTAATTTGCCCAAGTTGGCGCTTCTCTGACTTAAGTACCAACTCTCCTCCTTGCATATCTTCAGGTAAGCGCACATAAAGAACACTGACAAACAGAGGTGGTGCAACGGTTTTACAGTAAGAACGCAACGACCGATCAATGTGGGGGTCCACACGGGAACCTTCTTTAAGTTGCAAGGGATTGAGGTAAAAAGCATTACAACTTGCTTGGAGAGCTAAATCTAAATAAAGCTTAAAATAGGGAAATTTTTGTTCTACCACGGAAATATGCGATCGCTTAAATACCAAAGAGAAACCCTTAGTCCCCACAAAATCACCGTTGAGATTATTGACAGCAAAATAAGGACAAGCCCGGATTTCTCCCCACAGATTATTTAAGTAGTCATTGGGGAAAGCGTTGTGCTGCTGTTGACAGTATTTCACAATAAGCCTGGGAAGTGATAAAAAACAATGGGTGCCATGTGAACAGTTCAAAAGTGAATTGTCTTGCTTTGTAGTCAACTTTTTAGTGCCCAGTGCAAAATCTGGTCAATCATCCGATTCCCTTGGGAACCATAATCACCCCCAAACAAATTAAAATGATTGAGAATGTGATACAGATTATAAATTGTTTTTCTCTGCTCATAACCTGGGTCTAAAGGAAAAACCTCGTTGTAACCTTGGTAGAATCCAGATGGAAAACCACCAAATAATTCCGTCATAGCAATATCTACTTCCCTGTGGCCAAAATAAATAGCAGGGTCAAATATCACAGGTTCACCCCCAATGATAAACCTAGCATTGCCACCCCATAAATCACCATGGACTAAACATGGCTGCACGTCATGACTAGCCAACAGTTCAGGAATAGCCGCCAGTAACTGATTTTGTCGAGGAAAACTCCCACCCCGTTCCCTAGCTAACTCAAATTGATAACTCAGACGATATTGACTATAAAACTCCCCCCAGTTTCCTGTCCAAGTGTTAATTTGGGGCGTAGAACCAATAATATTGTTAATTTTCCATCCAAAACCTTTGCTAGTGGTGACTTTGTGCATGGCTGCTAGCTTGCGTCCCATTTCTAACCAGGATTGACTATTACCCCCTCCCATTTCCAACCATTCCAAAACAATATAGCCACAATTACCAATAGCACCCCAGCAAATTGGTTTCGGTACACGAATGCTATTCGTAGCCAATATTTCCTGTAAACCCAGGGCCTCAGCTGCAAACATCTCAAGTTGAGATGTCCGATTAAGCTTCACAAAGTAAGTCAAATTACCATCAGAAATGGCATAACCTTCATTAATGCAGCCACCACGAACACTGCCCTTATGCTGAGTTTGAAATTTTGCACCAGTTACTTCACTAATATGAGTGTCAATTTCTGTCCACATTTTTAAATCTTTAGGAAATCTTTAGGATTTTCTGAAAAAAACGAAAAAAACTTGAGCAGACTTGTACATGTTGATTATTTGAACTAATTGATATCGGTGTTGATAATCCCCTGCTTAAAAGGCATAGGGAGTATCAAATCAATAGCATCTTTCTCACCCTTGTACCTACTCAGATGAAATGCACCATGTTCAGCGGGGTTTGAACACAACTACACCATAAGCATCTGGAGAGAGATACTGTTTTGCTGCTTTTATTAACTTAATTGCATCCTGAGAGCGAATATGATTTGGGTAATTCAAAGCTGGTTCTAAATCCCCCATCATAGATTGGTAGTAACCGTATAAACCTGCGCGATCGCTTGGTGTTTCATTAGCAAATATAAATTTGTTGGCTACCCATCGCCCTACACGAGCAATTTCTTTATCAGAAACTAATTCTGTTTGTAGTATACCCATATGTTCAGCGATAGCCTCTTCCACAGCTGGTAAATTTTCCACTGCACATTGAGCAGAAATATAAAACGTTCCTTGTAACTTATTAGTCATATTACTCACGGAAACAGAATTCACCAATCCCCGTTCTTCCCGCAAATCCCTTACCAATCGTGAAGTTTGTCCGTGTCCTAAAATTCCCGCCAAAACATCTAACCCATAGACATTATCTAATTCTCCTAATCCTGGAACCCGCCAAACCATCACTAAACGAGCTTGCTGAAGACCCTCATCAATAAATTCCCTGCGGACAATTTCCGTAAACCTCGGTTCAGGATCAACTGTCACCTGTTGACCCTTAACAGTTAACCGTTGACTATGACCAAATGACTCAGCCACAGTAGCAATTAATTTTTCTACAGGTAAATTACCTACAGCTACGGCGGTAATTGACTCTGGTTGATACCAACTACCATAAAAATCCCGCATTTCCTGGACTTGGAGTTGAGAAATCACCGCTTCTGTACCCAACACTGGACGGCGATAAGGTAACCGCGTAAATGCTGTTTCCATTGCCCGCTTAAATATCCGCCGCCGAGGATTATCTTCAGAACGTCTAATTTCCTCCAAAACCACCAAACGTTCACGTTGAAAACCATCATCAGGAATACTAGCGTTACATACCACGTCCATTTGCAGTGAGGCTAACTCAGCAAAATCCCTAGGAGCAGTGGTTATGTAGAAATGAGTGTAATCTTGACTAGTGACAGCATTGGTCACAGCACCTCTTTCTTCAATTTGACGTTCAAACTCACCAGCGGCCAATCGCTCGGTTCCTTTAAAAATCATATGCTCCAAAAAATGAGCCATGCCATTAATAGCATCAGATTCCACCGCCGAGCCAACATTAATCCACAAACTGAGATTTACAGCTTCAACTGGCATTTGTTCTGCAACTATGGTCAAACCATTGGGTAACTTATGCACTGTGGGGGCATTTATGCGAGAAAATTTTAGCAACGTTGAAGTCATAGCTAGTGAGCATTGAACAGCTTTGTTATTCTTCCATCTTATCTACCAATTCAAATCAGCATCTTAAGTTGTAAAAACTACACAGCTTTTTTCTTTAGAGATGTCGTAAAATTATGAGTAGTAATATTAAAATTTGTAAAGACAAGTATTAATGAGCAATATTTTTACTCACAGGAGCAAATGCCGTGTTGCGGTTATCGGTGCAGGGATAGGAGGACTAACTGCGGCAGCTTTATTAGCCCACCGAGGCTACAGCGTTTTAGTCCTGGACCAAGCCCTAGTACCGGGGGGCTGCGCTTCCACATTTAAACGTCAAGGATTTATCTTTGATGTGGGGGCTACTCAAGTAGCAGGATTAGAACCAGGGGGAATTCATCACCGCATATTCTCAGAATTATCCATAGACTTACCAGAAGCTACACCCTGCGACCCCGCTTGTGCTGTCTATTTACCCGGGGAAACTACACCGATTAACGTCTGGCGGGATCCCAACAAATGGAAAGAAGAACGCCAACGCCAATTTCCCGGTAGTGAACCCTTTTGGCAAATGATGGCAGTGCTATTTGAAGCTAGTTGGCAATTCCAAGCACGAGATCCCGTACTACCACCGCGCAATGTCTGGGATTTATGGCAACTCACCCAAGCAGTGCGCCCCAGTACGTTAATTACCGTACCCTACACATTATTTACTGTTGGCGATGCCTTACGGTTTTACAAACTAGACAATAACCATCGTCTGAGAACATTTTTAGATTTGCAACTCAAACTATATTCCCAAGTAAACGCTGAAGAAACAGCCTTACTGTATGCTGCAACCGCCTTAAGGGTATCCCAACTCCCCCAGGGGCTATTTCATCTACAAGGTAGTATGCAAGTACTAAGCGATGGCCTAGTTGAATCCCTAATCAGAGATGGCGGTAAACTACTAATGCGCCACACTGTAGAACAAATCAACGTAGAAAACAACAAGGCCACCGCCTTAGTCATCAGAAACCAGAAAACAGGGGAAATATCCACAGAACTTGTAGATCATGTAATTGCCAACGTTACCGTCCAGAACCTGGTGCAACTATTAGGAGAAAAAACTCCATCTGGCTATAAAAAGCGAGTAGAAAAATTGCCGCCGGCATCAAGCGCCTTCGTAGTGTATTTAGGTGTAGATATCAGCGCCATTCCGCTAAATTGTCCTCCCCACCTACAATTTTTGTATGATATCAATAAACCCATTAGCGAAAATAATTCTTTATTTGTTTCTGTTAGTCATCCAGGAGACGGACGGGCCCCCGAAGGAAAAGCCACAATTATCGCCTCATCCTTCGTTGATCCTGCACCCTGGTGGGAAACTGAAAATTATCAACAATTGAAACACAAATATACACAACAAGCCATCGCTCATCTTAGCCAACACTTTTACCTCAAACCAGAAACCATCATTTATCAAGAAGCTGCCACACCCCGCACCTTTGCTCATTACACAGGACGCCATCGGGGCATAGTTGGGGGTATTGGTCAAAGAATAGCCACCTTTGGCCCCTTTGGTTTTGCCAATCGGACACCCATCAAACATTTATGGCTAGTGGGGGACTCCACTCATCCAGGAGAAGGTACAGCAGGGGTAAGCTACTCAGCACTGACAGTGGTGAGACAAATTGAAGCACAAACTCCACACTAATAATAGATGGATATAGAGCACTTTCCGGTGTGGTGACATACAGTATTGGCGGGCAAGATGCCCACCCCACAAAAGTTTCGTGATTATGATTTGTACTTCGTAATCACGAAATCTGCTGTAAAACAGCAGAAATGAATTACGAAACAGGAGGAAAACCACTAGTAGCCGGTCAGATTACCTCAATTTTCTTGGCCTTAAAAGTAGTCTTTGAATCCATAAAAGACCCACGGAATTTTGACCGAGAATTAGAATTTGCCCTTTATCAACTGGGTGTTAAAGCACAACAAATATTTCTTCCTGGACACAAAGCTGGAGTTCATTGGCCAGCTTTAATAACAGAAGATTTACTGAGAATTTCCTACGTACCGAAAGCATTTTTTGTAGTATTTGGCAAACCCCATCCACCGTGGGATTAAGGGGAATATAAAACTAACCATTACACCCTCCCAATTCAGTCCCCAATCTATCAAAGTCAGCCTTCAGTAAAACCCTCATCTGACCAAAGTCCCCCAGGGGATAATCACAACTCAAAAACTCCTTCATTTTCTTTGCTCCGCCTGAGGCACAATCGCCACCTTAATAACCTTACGCTCCTTCATATCACAAAACACCTGTTCTAAATCCCCCAGCGATCGCTCTTCACTAATCAACAACTCAAAAGGTATTCTACCACCAGCTATCAGCGCCAAAGCTGCCCGCACATACTCCGGTGTATTATGAAACACACCTTTCAAAGTCAGTTCACTGTAATGTAACCGTTCCGTATTAACCGTAATAGTCGTATCTCGTGGACAACCACCGAACAAATTAACAGTTGCACCAGCACGCCCACAAGCAATGGCAGTTTCCCACACCCCAGGTACGCCAGTGGCCTCAATCACCACATCTGCACCCCGTCCCTGAGTTAATTCTTTCACCACAGCAGGAATATCTGAGATTTGATGATAGTTAAAAGTACGAACTGCACCCAGTTTTCCACCAACTTCCAGCCTGTGGTCATTACCTCCCCACAGCAACACTTCTGTTGTATCAGCCAGAACCGCCACAAACATCAAACCAATAGCCCCATCTCCTAAGACAACCACCCGGTCTTGGGGCTTAATCTGAGAACGAGCCACGCCGTGCAACACACAAGCCAAAGGTTCAGTCATGGATGCTAATGGCAACGGCAAACCATCGGGAATCCTTAACAAATTCTGTTGTACTATTGCCCCAGGAATTTTCAGGTATTCCGCAAAAGTGCCATTGTTCCATATAATATTAGGACACAAGGAATACTCTCGCCGTTGACAAAAAAAGCATTTCATGCAAGGCGCAGAATTATTAGCAACAACGCGATCGCCCACCCGCCAATCAGTTACACCAGCACCCACCGCCACAATTTCCCCAGCGCCCTCATGACCAAACAGCGTAGGTAGTGTCAGCATTTTCGCATGACCACCACGCCGCCACACCTTCAAATCGGTGCCACAGGTTGTCGCTGCACCCACCGCTATTACTACCTCACCAGGTTCCGGAGTGGGGTCAACAACTTTTTCCAAACGTAAATCTTCTCGACCGTAGAGTAAAGCTGCCAACACAGCCGACGACCTAACTAATTAGCATCCTCTTAGTGTATCACATTGCGACCAAACAAAACAGTCATCTACCCACTTACTCCCTTAATGTTCCTTGATGCACTCCAATATTGCGAGTTTCCACAGAGGAATTATGCCCAGGAATTGTTGTCAATAAAGGCACCTCTTGCCTGCAAGATTGGCAAAACCAATATACTTCTCCATGACGGACATGACGCAGGAGGTAACCACCGCAACACAGACAAGTGTTAGCTCTCATATTCATACCTATATCCTCATTATTATGTTTAAAAATTTGCAGAAAAACTTGTTAATTAAAACAAACTTTAATAGAATTACACTTAACAGAAATATAGCCAAATATTTATAGCTTTATAACGAGAAAACCTTACTAAGCTAACCACAAGCTCCTCCCTGGACTTTACATCAAACCTAGAATCCCCAACCACCTTTCTTAATATATTTAAGCAAGGGTTTAAATCTGCTCAACACTTCCTTTTCTTATGGGATTTCCATGAACCTCACTCACACTGGTGAGAGCAACTCTCCTTAACTTCACCTTCAACCACCACAACTGCATTTTAAAACATCAATTCAAACATCAATTCAAACATTAGCAACAGCCACACACCAGCTACACTTCCAGTGTATAGCTTACCTTATAATAGTTGCATCTACCTTGGGGATCATCCTAATATAATAACTTTTGGTAGCTATACTGACAAAATATAGGATTCTGTAAATGTGAATACTAAAAACATAATAAAATGTCAACTTTTATCACAAACATCTTGCGCAAACTTCAAATATTTGTAAAAAACCTACATCAAAAATTAACATACTAATAATAATAAATCACCAATGAAAATAGTCACCTGGAATGTCAACTCAATTCGCATTCGCTTAGAACAAGTCATCTTCTGGTTAAATCAAAATCCCATCGATATCCTCTGCTTGCAAGAAACAAAAGTCATAGACCCAGAATTTCCGCGATCGCCCTTTGAAAAACTAGGATATTATGTTTATTCATCCGGTCAAAAAGCCTATAACGGCGTAGCCCTAATAAGTAGCCAGCCACTAAAGGATGTCAGCGTGGGTTTCACCCCCATTTTACCCAACATCGAGCCGGCATGGGACCTGCAAAAGCGAGTCATCACAGGAGTAATTGATAGCATTCGCATTGTAAACTTATATGTACCCAACGGTTCAGCATTAGGAAGCGACAAATATGAATTCAAGCTGAATTGGCTAAAAGTACTACACCATTACTTACAAACCCTTTTACCGTCACAGCCTAAAATCTGTATGTGTGGCGACTTCAACATCGCCTTAGCAGCGGAAGACATCTACCAAAAAACTAATTTAGACAATCACATCATGGCATCGGAACCAGAGCGCCAAGCCTTACGAGACATTCTAGATTTAGGATTTGCCGATGCCTTTCGTAAATTTACCACTGAAGGCGGACACTACAGTTGGTGGGACTATCGCGCCGGAGCATTTAGGCGTAATATGGGGTGGAGAATTGACCACCATTACCTCACACCAATTCTCTATGAACAAGCCAAAAGCTGCATCATTGATGTGAACCCCAGAAAATCACCCCAACCCAGCGACCATACACCAGTAATTCTTGAAATTTAGCAAACCCCTCCAGAGTAACCTCCACAACTTCAACTGTACCCTTGCTTCATTGTGAGAGTATGTAACATTAGGGTGTAGATAGAATTCATCACCAAAAATCCTTATGTTTCTAGTCAGTGGAGCAACAGGAGGAATTGGTCGCCGAATTGTGCGACTTCTACGCCTACAAGAAAAATCGGTACGAGCATTTGTCCGCCTCACCTCGTCTTACAGCGAGCTAGAACACCGAGGAGCAGAAATATTCATTGGTGACTTGCGGCGAGACAAAGATATTGAAAAAGCTTGTCAGAGTGTGGATTACATTATCAGCACCCACGGTTCTCACAGCGACCCCTTATCCCTAGACTATCGCGCCAACATTGAACTCATCGATCAAGCAAAAGCCAATGAAATAAAGCATTTTGTATTTATTTCCGTACTGGGAGCCGAACGAGGTTATGAAGACGCTCCCCTATTCAAAGCCAAACGAGCAGTAGAAAAATATCTAGCAGCTAGTGGCTTGAATTACACTATTTTACGCCCAGCTGGATTAGCATCAAACCTACTACCACTAGCAGAAAACTTTCGTCAAACAGGCCTGTATTTACTCATCGGTGACCCCAAAAACCGCACCTCAATTGTGAGTACCGATGATTTAGCAAAAATAGCAGTAGATTCAGTCACAGTTGAAAGCGCACGCAACCAAATATTACCAGTGGGAGGCCCAGAAATTTTATTGCGTGAAGATATTCCCCAAATTTTTAGTCGCATTTTCCAGAAAAAACCAGTAGTAATTAACTCACCTTTATTCCTTGTTGATGGGTTACGAAGCGCCTTGAGCTTATTGGACCCCCAAGGAGAAAAAACCCTGGGAACCTATCGTACATTACTATGCAATGAATTTTTCTGTAAAACAGAAGAAATAGCTAACTTGGAGAAAATTTTCAATTTTCACTTAGAAACTTTAGAAAATTTTCTGCGCCGATATCTAGCTATTTGAATTAACCACTAGGGACTAGGGAATAGAGTATATCAAATAGATTTTCCCACACTCTACTCCCCAGTTCTTAACTCCCAGTCCTTTAATAATCGAAAGTTTTACAAAATTTTATGAAATATTCCTTAATTGCAAACGCTCCTCAAGCACGACAAACAAAACAACAATTTGCCAAACCAGAAGACCAACTCTCTTATGAATTAGGTCAAGCTGTACAAGAATTACCACCCCTATATACCAGAGTTTTAGCAGCAACACTCAGCTTCGTCGTATTCGGAACCCTAGCCTGGGCAAATTTTTCACAAATAGATGAAGTAGCCATCGCCCCAGGAGAATTAATCCCCTCAACTCAAGTCCGACCAGTGACATCTTTAGACAATGGGTCAATTTTAAAAGTCAAAGTAAAAGAAGGCGACCACGTTACCAAAGGTCAAAATTTAATTCAACGCGACCCAGACCTAAAACAAATAGATGTAACACGCCTGGGTAAATCTGCTCAATTGATTACCGAAGACTTAAACCGTTTGCAAGCAGAACGCATCGGCTCCAAAACCACTGGAACAAAACTACAAGATGAACTGTTAGAATCCCGTCTTGCAGATTACCAAGCACGTCAAGCCGTAGCAGAAGCAGAAGCAAATCGCCAACTAGCAATTATTGCTCAAGCAAAACAACGCCAACAACGATTGCAAGAAAACCTCAAAAATGCCCAAACCAGCCAAGAAAATGCCCAAGCCAACGTAATTAATGCAGAAAACGTCATTGCAGAAATTGCCAAAAATATTACCATCGCCGAAGAAAGAGAAAAAAATCTCCGCACCCTGATTAGTCCTGGAGCATTACCAAGAATTGATTACTTAGAAGCCCAAGAAAGACTAAATCGCGCCAACACAGAAATGATGAGAGCAAAGGTTGAAGCAACTAACGCCAAAAGTAGAATAACAGAAATTCAAGATAAAGTAGCCTCGTTAACCAAAGATATTGCAGCCCAAGCCCAAGAAATTCGCCAAGCACAACAAGCCCACCAGGGAGTGCGCCAGCAGATGCAGCGTTTAGCATCCGAGCGCCAAAGCGAAATTTTAACTCAAATTCAACAGCGCCAACAAGAACTTACCAACATTAACGGTCAATTAGAACAAGCAAGAAAGCAGCAAGCCGGGGAAACAATCACAGCCCCAGTAGCAGGTACAATTTACAAAATCAAAGCCACCCAAGGACCTATACAAGTAGGTGAAGAATTACTATCAATTTTGCCCACTGGTGAAGAAATATTACTAGAAGTAAAAGTCCTCAACCGCGACATTGGATTCATTCGTCCAGGAATGAAAGCAAAAGTCAAAATGGCAACTTTTCCTTTTCAAGAATTTGGCACTATTGATGGTACAGTGGTGCAAATCAGCCCAAACGCAGTGGTCGATGAAGAATTAGGTTTAGTTTTCCCCACCAGAATAGAGCTAAATCAACACTCAATTAATGTCCGGGGCGAAGAAATTCCCCTCACACCGGGAATGGCTGCTAATGGTGAAATCGTCACTCGTCAAAAATCTATCTTAACTTTCATCATCGAGCCTGTAACTCGCAGATTTAGTCAAGCTTTTTCCGTCAGGTAATTGTCCAGCACCTTGCACAGAACCTGAAATACAGAGATAAATCATAAAAGCCTCATACAACTTTTATGGGGTGGGTACTTACCCCCCCTGATACTTAGTTAGATAAAATATACTATATGTTGACTGTTGACTGTCCAAGTTATGCGTCGGTGATACAAAGTTTGAGCAATTAATGACTCTATTGTTAATAGACAATGAACTTTATCTAGGTAAAACGCGAAAATTGTAAATTTTTATTGCAGGATTCAACACTTCTGATGCTATATATAGTGTGGCTCAATAAACCACCAAGCTAAATATCACCAACTTCCTAAACAAGTCAGTGAGCTAAACAGTACAATCAAAAATCAGGAAACAATTTTCTAAATTCTTCCATTACCTGCTGCCATTGATTCATAACTTTGTTAATATCCTTCAAATCCAGATTATTTTCCTCAACATCATCAACAGAAGAAATACCACAATTCATACTACCGAAAGTCTTTAAAATACTATCTTCATATCGAAATTCTCTCTCCATTCCTGAACTTATTGATAAACTTCTCATTGTAAAGGAAGAAGTAGAAAGCAAATTAGAAATTCCTGTATTCCTATCAATTAAACCTGTGACTTCCAATTTTCTATTCATGGGATTCGCTGATGTACTATTCCCTAACACTTCCACAACTGTTTGAGAAAATACAGAAGTAATATTAAATGAATCAAAACCGGCTATTTGTGTACTATTTTCAGCTGTTTCTATAACCATCTGCCGGATTTCACCATCACTCAAATTAGGATTAGCACTTAACATCAAAGCAACCACACCAGCAACGTGAGGAGTAGCCATAGATGTGCCACTATATTCGGCATAATTATTACCAGGAACCGTAGAATAAACACCAACCCCAGGAGCAGTTACATAAGGAAAGGAATTCATCCCCGGTTTATTAGAGAAATTAGCCATCTTATTGTTACTATCAACCGCCCCCACAGCTAACCCCCATTTATCAGCATAGCGGGCTGGATAAGAAACAAAGGGGTAACTATTGTTACCTGCTGCCATGACAACCACAGCACCTTCACCACTGGCATATTCAATAGCAGCTTTTATTTTGCCATTAGGAAAATTACCACCCAGACTGAGATTGATTACCTTAGCCCCATTATTCACGGCATAGTAAATACCATCAGCAACGGAACTATTGTAACTCATTCCTTCATCATTCAATACTTTTACTGCCATAACCTTGGCATCATAGGCAATACCAGTAACACCAAGATTATTCTTCTCCCCGGCAATAGTCCCAGCTACGTGGGTCCCATGACCATTAATATCTTTCACATTATTACTGTTGTCAGTAAAATTCCAGCCCTGAACATCATCAACATAGCCATTACCATCATCATCTATCCCATTACCAGCAATTTCCCCCGAATTAGTCCAAATGTTATTATTTAAATCTACGTGGTTGTAATCAATGCCAGTATCTAACACAGCGACAATCACACCTTGACCCGTGTATCCCTGGGCCCAAGCTGATGGAGCTTTAACCAAATCTGCTCCCCAATTGTTACCACCAACACCAGGAACATCAGCAAAAGTATTTTGATTCCCAGCCCTAGCCACTGCGCCAGCAGCATTAATTAAACCATACCCAGAATTGGAACTATAGTTAGCACTCCTCGCAGACATGGTAGTAACATCACTAGCTAAATTAAAGCTGCTGTTACCATTGAAACTAAAAGTACAGTTATTCTCTCTAGCAAAAGCATCTTGTAAACAAATACCAGTAAAATTTAGGTTGTCTTGAGGAAACAAATTCTGATTGTTATCATCCATGGGCATATATCTTTTATCCTCAAACAAACTATTTAATTAAACTATTTAATTTGGCTTTATTTGCCAACTACCTACACCACAGGTTTTCCAAGGTGTCTTTCACCTCTTATACACAAATTAATATGAAATCAAATAGTAAAATGACATTGTTTTTACAAAAGTCTCATGGTCAAATGGCCATCCCACTAGCGCCACTAAACTACATTCCTCAATGCACCAGTGAACCATCACCGAAGTTCTATCCAAATCCCTCAAATCCTCATTCTTATGTTTTGAACCTCGGTCGCTTACTGTATAAGGGTTTGAGGGTTTTTGTTAATATGCTCAAGTCCATTTCAGCCGTTAAATTTCCTGAACTTCGGAAACTGCCTCTAGACTCATTACAGGGTAAGGGTTTAAAATGGGGGAGTCGCTTCCCTTAGGGGAAGTGGAATTAATGGAAACCGACCCCACCCGTGGGCAGAGTCTCCTAGCATATGCTGTCGCTTCCCTTAGGGGAAGTGGAATTAATGGAAACTTGGGCGTTGGGGAGGTTCTCACCTCCCCGGATAGTCGCTTCCCTTAGGGGAAGTGGAATTAATGGAAACTTGTGTCGGTTCCTGAGACGGCCACTCTTATAGAGTCGCTTCCCTTAGGGGAAGTGGAATTAATGGAAACGGAAGGACACTGGCATACCGGACACTACTAGGAGTGTTAGTCGCTTCCCTTAGGGGAAGTGGAATTAATGGAAACAGTTTTTTACATTGTTCCGGGCTTATTTTATTGCTGGGTCGCTTCCCTTAGGGGAAGTGGAATTAATGGAAACAGAAACACGAGGAAGAGCCGAGTAATTTGGAGCGGATAGAGTCGCTTCCCTTAGGGGAAGTGGAATTAATGGAAACACATACTTTGCAATTTCAATTGCTTCCTGGTTTTTGTCGCTTCCCTTAGGGGAAGTGGAATTAATGGAAACTGTCAATACGTATTCGAAAAATTTTTCGATACTCAGGTCGCTTCCCTTAGGGGAAGTGGAATTAATGGAAACTAGGGATGTGCCCCTCCAACATACCCCGTCATAGCTAAGTCGCTTCCCTTAGGGGAAGTGGAATTAATGGAAACCCACCTGGAACCAATCTGTGACTTCCTTGCTTTTCCTGTCGCTTCCCTTAGGGGAAGTGGAATTAATGGAAACTAACCGTGTCACTGTGCCCGATAAAGGAGTGGAAACCATCTACAGTCGCTTCCCTTAGGGGAAGTGGAATTAATGGAAACCTGATGCCTTGAACCAAGCATTGAGAGATGATGAAGTCGCTTCCCTTAGGGGAAGTGGAATTAATGGAAACGGATAGAAATATATTCTTGTTTTTGAGTAGTTGCTGTAAGTCGCTTCCCTTAGGGGAAGTGGAATTAATGGAAACATTCTTGGCAACCCCAAGGACTTTGTTAACGTTAAGGTCGCTTCCCTTAGGGGAAGTGGAATTAATGGAAACGCCATAGTGGCCGCTTTTTAACCCTACGTTATTAAGTCGCTTCCCTTAGGGGAAGTGGAATTAATGGAAACTCAGACGAATACTTAGACTTTTGGGAAAAAGCCAAATCCGTCGCTTCCCTTAGGGGAAGTGGAATTAATGGAAACGTGGTATGCGTCATACCCTACAAAAGCGACTATGGCTGTCGCTTCCCTTAGGGGAAGTGGAATTAATGGAAACACCCGGATATTTGCGTTCTAAGGACTCTATATACATAGGGTTCAAGTCGCTTCCCTTAGGGGAAGTGGAATTAATGGAAACAATCCCAGATAAATTGCGCCGTCATCCAGATTTTCTAGTCGCTTCCCTTAGGGGAAGTGGAATTAATGGAAACTCAGAGGTGTTAAAGAAATCTATATTATCCAAAGATGTCGCTTCCCTTAGGGGAAGTGGAATTAATGGAAACGGGACGTATTGCAATACGTCCCTACGAATATTGGAAATCGCTTCCCTTAGGGGAAGTGGAATTAAGTGTAATTACTTTTATCGTTGGACTCTATAATCCATTCCATTCCTTCTGGTGCTGTATCTGTTATTTCCTTGGGAAGTGGTCTTCTATAGCGGAAAGAATAAAGAATATCTCTAAGATTCTTAGCTGACTTAATATTTAATTCAGCAGCAATTTCTACAAGTTCGTTACGGTGAAAGTTAAAACTTTGTAATCCTTTTTTGTAATGACGATGAAAAATGCCAGTAATTATTCGATTGTATTTGCCTTCTCTACCTATCCAGACACCTCTCTGCAAATACACTATTTTTTATAAGTATTTTTATAAAGTTAAGTATTTTTATAAAGTGTTAAATATAGGTTTAAAAGTCAAAGGTAAATATACTGAAGAATATAAGTATTAATTTATTTTTATCCAGAAGTGTTGAATCCTGCAATAAAAATTTACAATTTTTGCGTTTTACCGAGATAAAGTTCATTGTCTATTAAGAATAGAGTCATTAATTGCTCAAATTTTGTATCACCGACGCAGAACTTGGACAATCAACAGTCAACATTTTTATCCTTATATTTTTTATCTTATATTTTTAGTTGCAAATTAATAAAGCTCTATTTACATAGATAGAAAATCATAATTAAAATACTACAAACAATAACAAGAGATATCACTGAATAATATTTTTGGCATATCTGTTCTTATTGTTGATATTTTAATTTAAGAGTGGCATAGTTAGTCGTCAAATAACATACGCAAGCTTATTACTTCTTGTTCTAGGCTCTATAACACGCGGATGTACACCAAAAAGTTTAGCTGCTCTTGACATATCAAGAGTTAGTAGAGAAACATCTCCTAATGGTTTTACCATATCCCTATAAGATGGCTCTATACCTAAAGCTTTTATGATTTCTAACGCCACTGCTTTAGCTAAAAGAGGTGGAACAGAGTTTCCGATTTGTCTAAATCCATGCCATTTAGTACTATGAAATCTAAACCAATCTGGATAAGAATGGAGGCGTGCTGCCTCACGTACAGTGATACATCTTGGAGTAAAGGGATGGATTGGTCTAGGAGAAGTGTAAGCACCTCGATTACTAGGTGTTCCTGCTCTTAATGTATTACATATACCTTCTGGATCAAGTTTCAAGAAACGACTTATAGGCTCTGTTTTACCATGTGGTGTAGACTTAAATCTTTGAATGGATTCTAGACTATGTTGTGTTCTTAAACTTGAGGTAAGAATTCTGGAATCATATTTACGTTCATATAAATAATTATTTTCTGTATAACAAAGTCCACGAAGTTTTCTAGCATAATTACTTGGCTTACCAAAATCTGCAACAACCCAGTCTTTTTCATATAATTCTACATAATTTTCTACTTCAGGAAGGTCTTTAATAGCCTCCCATACTGTAGGACTTGACGGCAGATTGTCATTTAAATTTGATTTATTTATTTTTGGTATTTTTGTAATTGGTTCTGGATAATTTGGAAGTTCTAAATCCTGACGACAACCTATTAAGAATAACCTCTCACGATTCTGGGGCACTCCATATCTAGCAGCATTCAAAACTTGGTATTCGGTGGGAACTTTGTAACCGCTTTTTTCAAATTTGTCAATAATTTCTGCTATAAATACTTTGTGTTTTCCTACTGTCATTCCTTTGACATTTTCAAGGACAAATACTTGTGGCTGCAACTCTAAAACTAGCCTAATAAAATGAAAAACTAAGGAATTTCTTGGATCATCAAGACATCGCTTACCTATTAATGAAAAACCCTGGCAGGGCGGTCCACCAAAAACTACATCAATTTCTCTATCTCCTATGAGGGAATAATTTCTAATTTCTTCACCTTTAACATCAACAATATCTTTACATAAAATCTCCCAAAAAGGAAAATTAAATTTATGTATTGCACAATGAATTGGATCGATTTCAACAGATGCAAGTACATCAAATCCCGCCTGTTCAAAACCAAGAGTCATGCCACCAACACCAGCAAACAAATCGACAGCAATAGGTCGTTGATTTTTTCTCATAATAATCACTATATGCTTTTAGAGTTATGCACAAACCCAACTAATAACTCTTGGTTTATTATCCCATTTAATTTATAGTTTTATGAATAAAACTATAAATAAATTTTTATTGGCGGACATTTTTGTTAATTTATCTAAAGAATATTGGGATATAAAGTCAGTGAAAAGTATCAATTATTTTTCTTTTGTAAGAATATACTGTAATTCTTCCATAGTAGTGGCTGCACTTAGGATTTTAAGGGAATAAGGTAGATTATACCAATCATTAAAAATGCTTAATTCAACGTTTTTATCATAGTTTTCGCTGGGAATCCAAGCTTCCTGAATCCCTCGAAGTAAAAAAGCTGGTTTCTTTGCAACCTTATCTTTAGCCATAGCTTCTTTGACAGAAATGTTGACTGTTGACTGTTGACTGTTAACTGTCCAAGTTGTGCGTCGGTGATACAAAATTTGAGCAATTAATGACTCTATTCTTAATAGACAATGAACTTTATCTGGGTAAAACGCAAAAATTGTAAATTTTTATTGCAGGATTCAACAC
>NZ_JANQDJ010000078.1:0-55932 GCF_029891685.1 Umezakia ovalisporum Ak1311
TCAACAAAACTGTTGACGGCTTTTGTGTCCATATTGCGGCTAAAATTGCCTCTCACACTCTACGTCTTTTGCTTCGTCGCCGTTTTGGTATTAATGTTCTCACTTTCCAGTCTCAACCTATTTAATTCACATTAGGCGTATATTGTCAAAAATAAGCAAGAAGAAATAAGAATATAGGGTTGACAATGATGCCGACCCTGTTAATTTACTACCTATCAGCTGATTTTTAACCCTAAGGTTTGTGACCTTGAGAACAACGAGCAAACCACTCCTGATATTTTTTTTGCAATGACTCATCTGTAACAGCAATTGTGATTTGCAAGTGCTGACAGCCGTGGTTTTGTTCTAAAGCGATGGCATTTAAAAGTAAACTAGCAATTTTTGGTGAACTAAATTCACCGCTTACTGTTAAATGTCCATTGGAAACTGTACCTAATGGTTTCTCTTTTTGCATCAACTGAACACCAGAAGTTTCACCTTGGCTCAAGTCAATTTCTGCAAGTTGCTTATTTTCTGGACTAACTTGTTCTATAATTAACTTTTCACTTCGCACGGGTACTTGTACCATCCGAGTTTGAATTTCTTTGCGAACAATCACCTCACCAATTTTGCGTTTGCTGTGTTCAGCTATGAGTCTTTCTTCTAATAAACGAACAATATTTTCGTCTTCACCCTCTGCTGATTTTCCAGTTTGGCTTTGACTGTAAAGCATTTGTTTATTGCTATTTGTGTGATTTAATTCGTCTACTTTTCTTTGAAGATGTGGAGTTTTTTGTTCTAAATATTCAGGCATAAGCTCTACTTCTGATTTGTCTATTTCTAGGAGGATAGATTGAACAGAATCATCGATTTTTTTGATTTTTTTGCTCAATAATAAAACTAAACGCTCAGAACTGATATCTACTGTTGTGTCTTGGAAAAATGTTTGATTGACTTGTTGAGATATGACTAAATTGAGCCGATGATTGGCATCCAAAATCAAATCTTTGACTTTACCGACTATTTCACCTTGGTTATCAGTTACCGAAAAATTTCGTACTTTATTTCTGAAGCTTTCTAATAAGGTGTTGATACTAGTATTTTGGTTAACTGGTTTAAAGTGATTTGCCATTGGTTGGGCATTCATAAAAAAATTGACAAGATGCTTTTATTAAGTCAGTACATAGCAAACATTTATCAGGCAGATAGTGAGAGATTGAAAACCACCACTAAAGCCTGATAGTAATTAATGAGGTAGTTTAACTCAATCATGAAACTCATCAATAAAACCAAAAACCACCTACACGAAGTTGAATGAGTTATTGGTTTGTGGCTATTTGCTTTGTTATTGTTGATTAGCGTTCCTCAACTGGAAGATTGGGAGCATTAACATCTAACTCTTCGCGGCGGACAGTGTCTTGGGTCTCAACAATCTCCTGCTCCACGACCTTTTGAACTTTGACTTCTTCACGCAAAACTACTTCTTTGCGAACTTCGGGAGTTTCTTCATGGATTTCTATGCGAGCAACTTCGCCTTCGCGGAAGTCAGCTTCGCTAGTAGGAACAACTTTACCTGCATCTTCTGGAGTAATACGCTCAATCACAACATGCTCTTTTTCTATTGGTACAGAAACCTTTGCAGTTTCACTTTCAACGTGTTTACCAATAGCTACTTCTCCAGTTTTTTCGCGTCTTTTGTTAGCAATTAACCGTTCTTCATACAAACGTAGAGTTTGATGGTCTTGCTGATTTAGTCTGTACAAAGAAGGTTCTTGTTCATAAGTATAAGTTTCACGGGTATAAGTGGGTTCTGGTGGTTCTACAGGTCGGGTATCACGATAAACTCTCCGCACCTGTTCTTCATAGTCGTAGTCAAGTGTTCTAGCTTCTTGAAATTCCGGTAAATTTTCCGCCTGTTCTCTAGTCAGACCAATGACGTAAACCCGGTCAGCATCATAGTCAATGCGAGAACGTCCAACGGGTAGTAAAACTTTTTTACCAAATATCCAAAAACCTAAATCAACAACTAGATAGCGAAAACGTCCTTCTTCATCAACTAAAACATCACTAACTGTACCAATCTTTTCATTATTTCTATCTGTGTAGACACCTAATCCTTTAATGTCCTTGCCTTGAATATTTTCATGATAATTTGGAGCAAAATCTGCTAATTTGTGAAGAGACATTACATTTTACCTCTGAGTTTTCATACCATGTCTTAAGAACTAAGATAAATGTTTGTTCATAGCTTTTCCTCGTACTATAGAATGATTTTATTAAACAACAAATATCAAAAGTTATAGATATTTTTATAACTTAGTTCTATAAAAACAGAAACTTAAAACAATGGAAACTATATTCTATTTGTGAAAACTCAGAAGCTCATATCCTCAAGTTAGTCAAGAAGTAAGCAATATGTATTTTGCTAAATTATTTTAAATTTTTATTAAACAAAAATTTAAAATAAAAGTAGAGGCAGAGGTAAATTCACCCTGCCTGCATGATGAGATATCAATCTTCAAAACAAATTATTTCCCCAAGTAATGGAAGAATTTATTCTCTTTTTGTAGCAGTTTCATCTACACGTAATTCACCTGTAGTATCAATATCTAATTGTTCTCGACGAATTGTGTCTTGTGCTTCTACCGTGTGTCGGTCTACAACTTTTTTCACTCTCACTTCTTCGCGCACAAAGGTTTCTTTACGAATTTCCGGCATTTCTTCGTACAATTCTATACGTGTTACTTCCCCGGCTTGAAACTTGAGGGCGTTGGGATCTACAACTGTTCCTGCTTCTGTTGGGCGAACTCGCTCAATTAAAACACGTTCTTTATTAATAGGTACTGTAACTCGTGCAGTTTGTGTTTCAACGTGCTTACCAAGTCCTACTTCCCCTGTTTTGACTCGATGCTTGTTAGCAATCAATCTTTCTTCATAGAGCCTGAGTGTTTGATGATATTGTTCATTTAAACTATATAAATCCGGTTCTCTTTGGTAAGTAGATGTTTGGGCTTCAGGAAGTTCTTCTTTGCTTTCAGGAAGAAAAACAAGGCGTACCTCTTTTTCATAATTTTCATCAACCGTCATGGTCTCCTGATATTGAGGTAGACGTTCGACTTGTTCTTTGCTCAGTCCATCGACATAAACACGGTTAGCTGGGTAATTGATGTGGGCTAGACCAATGGGTAGTAATATCTTCTTGCTAGTAGAGTCTAGGCTGCTGTCAATAACTAAATACCGAAAACGTCCATCTTGGTCAACTAAGGCATCAGCTACTGAGCCGACTCTTACTCCTCCTTCAGTGTAAAGGTCTAAAACTTTAACATCAGCACCGCCAAAGGTTTCTCGGTAGTTGGGGTCAAATTCTTCGAGTTTGTAAAGAGGCATATATTTCCAGGTGTAGAATATTTATATATATCAGCGTAAAAAATATTGTGTTGGTGTTCATCTGGCTGGCGGGTGAATTGAGAAAATAAATTGAGGCAATATAGTTTATGGTTTAAGTCTGAATAATTTGCCTTGGTATGAATTGCCTATGGCGATGATATTTGATTGCGAACTTATTTAGGATTGCTAGAGTTATATATAACTTAAGATATAAATTTGTCCTCTGTGAAAATATGCTACAGGTAAGAGTAAAGAATTGCTGCGTGAATATACAATCGGGGGTAAGATGTGTACTGAGCGTCAATGTTCATTAATTTCATCACTTCGCCATTAAAGGTCATGACAAAATAAAAAAGGGATATTATTCTGTCCCTTTTTCATCAAGAACATATTGACTTGGTGAAATTATAAAAGTCGAAAAATAAACGGATAACGGAATGGTTGATCTGATTGAGTTAAACAGTGAAACAGCGCCCAAATTGTCAAGCCCCAGTGGAGTAGAAAGCCCAATGCAACAACGGGAAAGAATAAAATTCCCCCCAGTCCAAAGGTGAGGAAAGATATAATTCCTATGGGAACTGCAATTATAGTTGCCCAGAACCAAACATTGAAGTGAAAATTAATCGATTCTTTCGCATTGCTTTTCACTACTGGGTCGTCAGAAATTAAGTTAATGACAATTGGAACCCCTATAGAGAATAATGTTGTGCTAAAAAAAATAGCTCCATGACATAGAGATGATAGCAATTTACGCTTATCAGAATTGTATTCAACTTGCATCTGGTGTTCTCTTAAGTTAGTTTCTAACTCCTATTTTAACGAAGATATGATGGGTTGAGTATTGAAGATTACCGTACTTTGGCAGTGGTTCCGACTTTACTTAGGATATAAGGTTTAATACAGCAAATATTGGATCAAGGATTAAAAAGTACGGCTGGGGAGGGGGAAAACTTCTGGGCAGAACAGGTCAACTGTTGAGGTGAACGCTTTCACCGTATGGGTTTTTGAAATCGCAAAAAAACGGCTAAATCTTTGTTTTGTGATCCCAAACTCTCAAAACAAGATTCAGCCACACAACCGCGGCAGGTTTATTGACATTGTATGAGCATCTCCAACTATAGCACAGGCTTATTGAAATTTAATAGCAGGTTTAATACAAAAATTTTAGGAAAGAATAATATGGCTGAAAGCTAATGATGTCAAGGTATTTCCCTGTATAGGTATGTTTTCTGTAACAAAAATTTTAAAAACTAGTGATAAATAGTTGCAATAAGTGGCAATAAGATATATCTTAAAGTTATTGAGATAAATAATCATTAATTTGTTTATTATTCTCAGAGATTCGCAAAGTTTCTCGGGAGCTAATGTCATGACCGGCATGATTGTTCAAACTCCGGATTCTTTCGGTGAGTAGGTGTGACGACCCAGTTTAAACTCGCTTACCTTTAGGCTTTGTTACACATCCATAGCGACAAAGCCACCCTACAAGATATTTTCAGTTTTTCTCCTGTGGGTGCTGGAGAGGGGTCAAGTCTATTCACGGAAATCATGTTAAAACTATTTATCAGGTGTCAAAATGTCAAAAAAAATTGGTTTGTTCTACGGTACTCAAACTGGCAAAACTGAAACTGTTGCTGAAATGATTCGTGATACTTTTGGTGGTGATGTCGTGACGTTACACGATATTTCTCAAGCCGATCTGAGTGATTTTAATGAGTATGAATATTTGATTATTGGTTCCCCAACTTGGAATATTGGTGAACTTCAAAGCGATTGGGAAGCTATTTTTCCTAACTTGGACGAAATTGATTTTAGTGGTAAGTTGGTTGGTTATTTTGGTACTGGAGACCAAATTGGCTATAGTGATAATTTCCAAGATGCTATGGGAATTTTGGAAGAAAAACTTTCCCAGCAGGGAGGTAAAACTGTGGGCTATTGGTCAACTGATGGGTATGACTTTAGCGATTCTAAAGCTTTGCGGAATGGTAAGTTTTGTGGTTTAGCACTTGATGATGATAATCAACCTGACCTGACAGATAAACGCATTCAGCAGTGGGTTGGACAGTTGAAGACGGAATTTGGTTTGTAGGAAATAGAGTCTGCCGCATTACCTGTCATCTGGCTGGGTAATGGCGGTGGTGTTTAATTTATAAGTTCTAATTTAAGGCAATTGCGGTTATTTATGGGTGAATTATTTGATGTTGTTTGGTTAAACACTAGTCCTGCGTTGAAGCGTTTTGATCAACCATTGCTTCAACATCTGTCTAAGTATATGTTGATCGCTCAGTGGGAATATCAACAAACAAGGGATGAAGCTAGTTCTGTAGATCAAGCTGTGCTGTTGCTACATGATTTTTTGGCATCTTACCCTGGTGCGGTGCATTTAGCTGGTCATGGGATAAATGGTGCGATCGCTTTAATGTTTGCCCGTTGCTATCCGGAAAAAGTGCGATCGCTGACCCTTTTAGCTGTAGCATCTCAACCAGCTAACACTTGGCATGCTCATTATTACTTTCAAAGACAGATGTTCAGTATCAGTCGTGAGCAAGTTTTGGTGAACATTGTTCGCATTCTTTTTGGTCACCAACCACCTCAAACCACTAAAAAGTTAATCACTGCTTTAGATAAAGATTTAGAACAATCGCCCTCGCCCCATTCATTGTTTAAGTTGATGTATTTACCGAAGGGAGGCGTTGCTATGCCGATGATGGTGTGTGGTAGTAAGACTGATTCGGTAGTGAATCCGCCTGCTTTGCATGACTGGTGCAATTGGTTCAAACCAGAAGATAGACTCTGGGAATGTGCCCAAGGGTATCATTTTTTTCACTACTTTCATCCTCAACAGGTGGGTGAGCAAATTTTAAATTTCTGGAAATGTTATGATGGGAAAAAGATTGCACAAAGTGCAGTGCCGGAGGCAATGGCTATTTCTGCACAAGCTTCGCAAACTGGTATTTACATCCCGCAACCCTAACGACAAGGTAAAACCTTAAAATAAGCCAAGTAAATATGCCTTAGTTAGTTAAGACTGTCAGGATCAGAAGGTAAAGAGTAAAAGTCATGTTCTTTTACCTTGCGCCTTTTGTTCAACTCCCATAACAGGAGGTTTAATCTTGACTAAATTAAAAGTTGGCATCAATGGCTTTGGTCGTATCGGGCGACTTGTGCTCCGGGCTGGTATTAATAACCCCAATATCGAATTTGTGGGGATTAATGACTTAGTACCACCAGATAACCTGGCTTATCTATTCAAGTACGATTCCACTCACGGTCAGTTGAAACGTAAGGTTGAAGCCAAGGATGATGGTATTGTCATTGATGGGTATTTTATCCCTTGTATGTCGGTGAGAAATCCGGCTGAGTTGCCTTGGGGCAAATTAAATGCAGATTATGTTGTGGAGTCCACTGGACTTTTCACGGATTATGATGGATCTGCAAAACACCTGGAAGCTGGTGCCAAGCGGGTGCTCATTTCTGCTCCCACGAAAGATCCAGATAGAGTGCGGACGCTGTTAATGGGTGTGAATCATCACCTATTTGATCCAGCAGAAGATTTGATTGTCTCTAATGCTAGTTGCACAACAAACTGTCTAGCTCCCATAGCTAAGGTAATCAATGATAACTTCGGACTGACCGAAGGGTTGATGACTACGGTTCATGCCATGACTGCTACTCAACCAACTGTAGATGGCCCCAGCAAGAAAGACTGGCGGGGTGGACGGGGTGCAGCTCAAAATATTATTCCCGCTTCCACTGGGGCGGCGAAAGCAGTGGCACTTGTTTTACCAGAATTGAAAGGTAAGTTAACTGGTATGGCTTTTCGGGTTCCTACTCCCGACGTTTCTGTGGTTGATTTAACTTTTAAAACTGCTAAAGCTACTACTTACCAGGAAATTTGTGCGGCGATGGAAGAAGCAGCCGCAGGTGCGCTAGCAGGTATATTAGGCTATACGGACGAAGCAGTAGTTTCCACTGATTTTCAGGGGGATACTCATTCTAGCATTTTTGATGCAGGTGCTGGTATTGAGTTAAACTCCAACTTTTTTAAGGTGGTGGCTTGGTATGACAACGAGTGGGGCTACTCCAACCGAGTGGTTGATTTAATGTTGTTGATGTTACAAAAAGAACAAGTCATTAATGTTGGTACTAAAGCTTGATCTGGAACGGGGAAGTAGGTATGGCATCTGTGGAAAAGAAATGAGTTGAACACAATGGCGGGGTGTGCCAATTGCTAACTCGGGAACAACCAGTTTAATTAAAGAGCATTATATTGGACAGCAAATTTTGGGTAACGCACCTAAAATAGGGCTGTGGCTGAAGTCAGCTAGCCCATTTAGGCAATGTTTCTTTAGGTTGCCAAAATCGGAATTGTTGGGAACAGTCAAGAATGTAAAGAAGTAGGAAATTCCGTCAGTCCGAAACCAGTAGAAATCATGGAGAATTTTATGTCTAAAAGTTTACTAGAACAATTGCGACAAATGACCGTTGTGGTTGCGGATACAGGCGATATTAAGGCAATTGAAAAGTTTAAACCCCAAGATGCTACTACCAATCCTTCTCTGATTACGGCGGCGGCACAGATGCCGGAATATCAGGAAATTGTTGATCAAACTTTACTCCAAGCTAAGAAAGATGTTGGTTCTGCTGCTAGCCAAGGGGATATTGTGACTTTGGCTTTTGACCGTCTGGCAGTGGCTTTCGGGTTAAAGATTTTACAAATTATTCCTGGTCGTGTTTCTACAGAAGTAGACGCTCGCCTGTCTTTCGATACTGAAGCTACTGTCAGCAAGGCGCGGGAATTGATTGCTCAATACAAGGCAGCTGGGGTTGATCGCGATCGCGTGTTGATTAAAATTGCCACGACTTGGGAAGGAATTCGCGCTGCGGAAATTTTGGAGAAGGAAGGTATTCATTGTAACTTAACTTTATTGTTTGGTCTGCACCAAGCGATCGCTTGTGCAGAAGCCGGCGTGACGTTAATTTCTCCGTTTGTTGGGCGGATTCTCGACTGGTACAAAAAAGATACTGGACGGGATAGCTACCCACCAGCGGAAGATCCAGGGGTGCTGTCAGTTACGAAAGTTTACAACTACTACAAAAAATTTGGTTATAAAACCGAAGTTATGGGAGCTAGTTTCCGTAATATTGGCGAAATTACGGAACTGGCGGGTTGTGACCTGCTGACCATTTCTCCAGGTCTGTTGGCAGAATTGCAAGCAACTATTGGAGAACTGCCACGCAAACTTGATCCTGCTCAAGCAGCACAGATAGAAATGGAAAAGGTATCCGTTGATAAAGCTACCTATGACAAGATGCACGCAGATGACCGCATGGCATCTGAAAAACTAGCAGAGGGTATTGATGGCTTTACTAAAGCACTAGTTTCTCTAGAAAAACTATTAGCAGAGCGACTGGCTAGCCTTGAGGGACAAGTAATTGCCAGCCATTAGTATGTAAGTAGTGGTTAGTTGTTAGTGGTTAGTTGTGATTGCGCAAAGCGAAGTGCCGGAGGCAATCAAACCATCAACCATTAACAGCTCACCACTTGATAGGTTATCTAAATTCGTTGCCGATGAAAATAATTACTTGAATAACTGGTCTTTGCTGTGATTAATCAAGGTGGACTGGGAAAGTAGGCAGTAAAAACACTATTGAGGGTAGTTTCCTCTAATAAATTTTTCGTAACAAGTTTATTCAACACCTTTAAAGTTGATAGGTAAAAGTGCACAGATTAAGTTACAAGAAAAAGTAATGAAAATACTGGTATTAAATGCTGGATCGAGCAGCCAAAAGAGTTGTTTGTATGATATTGGAGATGATAGTCTCCCCAGTGAACTACCCCAGCCCCTGTGGTCAGGAAAAGTTAACTGGACTCAAGACCGGGGTGTGGCGGAAATTGAGGTAAAAACAGCTACAGGGGCTGTGCTACAAGAATCAATCTATGGTGACTCGCGACGGGCACACGTTGCTTATATGCTCTACACCCTCAGTCGTGGAGCTACTAAAGTGATTAATCATCTTTCAGAAATTGATGTGGTGGGGCATCGCGTAGTGCATGGTGGTCAACAATACAGAAAAAGTGTGGTGATTACAGAAGATGTAAAAAAGACCATTGGCAATTTATCAAATTTAGCTCCAGCACATAATCCAGCTGCTTTAGAAGGTATAGAAGCCATTGAGCAAAGCTTGGAAGATGTTACCCAAGTGGCAGTATTTGATACAGGATTTCACGCCACGCTCCCTGATGCCGCTGCAATTTATCCTGGCCCCTATGAATGGGTAGAGCAAGGTATTCGCCGCTATGGTTTTCATGGTATCAGTCATCAATATTGCTCAAATCGTGCTGCCCAAATTCTCAAACGAGATTTAGCATCCTTGCGCTTAATTACCTGTCATTTAGGCAATGGTTGTTCGTTAGCAGCTGTTAAAAACGGTCGTAGTGTTGATACTACTATGGGATTTACTCCCCTTGATGGGTTGATGATGGGCAGTCGTTCTGGTTCAGTTGACCCGGGAATTTTGATTTATTTGTTGCGGCAATCAAATTACTCTGCTGAAAGATTAGATTATGTTTTAAATAAAGCTTCTGGTTTACGGGGAATTTCAGGTGTATCGAGTGACTTACCCCAGGTGATCGCCGCTATCGCTGAAGGGAACTACCGCGCTCAACTGGCGTGGGATATGTATGTGCATCACTTACGCTCTGGTATTGGATCAATGCTGCCTAGCTTGGGTGGATTAGATGTTTTAGTTTTTACCGCAGGTATAGGGGAAAAATCGGCAGGAATTCGCCAAGCAGCTTGTGAAGCCTTTGGATTTTTGGGGTTAAAAATTGACCCTGGGAAAAATCAGCAGCAGCCGATGGATGAAGATATAGCCACACAAGACTCATCTGTGCGGGTATTAGTAGTTCAGACTCAAGAAGATTGGGCTATTGCTCAACAATGTTGGCAGCTTGTGCCAAAAACTTAGCTAACGTTGCCTCTTTCGCGAAAATTCCATTCAGGGGTGAGCAAGATGCCCACCCCATAAGGGTGTCTCAATTTAGACTAAACCACCAGCAGCTTGAAAACGAGCACGGGCGCGTTTGAAGGCTTGGCTTGCCTGAATTTGAGCTTGGCGATCGCCTGCTGGCACTTGATTTAGACGTGTTTGTGCTTGGTTGTAAGCTGCACGAGCATCTTCTAGTTGAATAGCATCGCCACGTTCAGCACCGTTGACTAAAATTGTCACTTCATCTGCTTCCACTTCGGCAAAGCCACCCAATAGGGCGATGGCTTGCCAATCTTGGTTTTTGCTGGGGCGGACGCGCATGACACCTGTATCCAAAGCAGTCAATAGAGGTGCGTGTCCACTGAGGATACCTAACTGACCAGTAGTGCTGGGTAGAACTACTTCTTCAGCTGCGGCATCCCAGACTGTTTTATCTGGGGAAACTACACGAACAGTTAGAGGCATATTGCTAATTTCTTATTGGTGAGCACTAAATAACCGGTAATTCATAACTCGCAATTAAAACGATAATTACGAATTAGGAATTACGTTAGCGAGAAGCTCTCCTCTGCAAGAGGGATTACGAATTATCCTTTGAGCTTTTCAGCTTTAGCGATGGCTTCGTTAATGTCGCCCACCAAGTAGAAGGCTTGTTCTGGTAGTTCATCAAATTCACCAGATAAAATCATTTGGAAGCCTTTGATAGTGTCTTCCAATTTGACATATTTACCGGGAGAACCTGTGAATACTTCTGCCACAAAGAACGGCTGAGACAAGAAGCGTTCAACTTTACGTGCGCGTGCTACGGTGAGACGGTCTTCTTCAGACAATTCATCTAAACCGAGAATGGCGATAATGTCTTGAAGTTCTTTATAGCGTTGTAAGGTTGACTGTACAGCCCGGGCAGTTCTGTAGTGTTCTTCGCCTACAATTTGGGGCTGCAACATGGTGGAGGTAGAAGCTAGGGGGTCAACTGCGGGATAAATGCCCTTAGAAGCCAAGCTACGAGATAGTACTGTGGTTCCATCCAAGTGAGCAAAGGTAGTTGCAGGTGCGGGGTCTGTTAAGTCATCCGCAGGTACGTATACCGCTTGAATTGAGGTAATGGAACCCTCTGTTGTGGAGGTAATGCGTTCTTGTAGTGCGCCTACGTCAGTTCCTAGTGTGGGCTGATATCCCACAGCTGAAGGCATCCGACCCAACAGAGCAGATACTTCAGAACCTGCTTGTACAAACCGGAAAATGTTGTCAACAAACAGCAATACGTCTTGCTTGTTTACATCACGGAAGTATTCCGCCATGGTCAAACCTGATAAACCTACCCGCATTCTGGCTCCGGGTGGTTCGTTCATCTGACCGTAAACAAGGGCAATTTTGGATTCGTTGAGGTTATCTTTGTTGATTACCCCAGATTCAATCATTTCGTTGTACAGGTCATTACCTTCACGGGTGCGCTCACCTACGCCAGCAAACACAGACACACCGCCGTGCTGTGTAGCGATGTTGTTAATCAATTCCATCATGATGACGGTTTTACCAACACCTGCACCGCCGAATAGACCAATTTTACCGCCGCGTCGATAGGGAGTCAGGAGGTCAACAACTTTAATCCCTGTTTCAAACACCGAAGGTTTGGTTTCCAGTTCAGTGAATTGGGGAGAAGAACGGTGGATGGGTAAGGTTTCCTCAGTATTTACAGGACCTTGATTGTCTACAGGTTCACCTAGGACGTTAAAAATCCGTCCCAAGGTAGCTTTACCAACTGGGACGCTGATGGCAGCACCTGTATCAATAACTTCCAGACCTCGTACTAAGCCATCAGTAGAGCTCATAGCAACAGCTCGTACCTGGTTGTCACCCAGAAGCTGTTGTACTTCAACGGTCAGGTTGATTTCCTGTGCAGCTCCGTTGCTGCCTTTGATGGTCAAAGCGTTGTAGATTTGCGGTAATTTCCCATTGGGAAATTTAACGTCTACAATCGGACCGATAACTTGGGTAATGTAGCCAATGTTTGTTTTTTCTGCTGTGGTGACCATGCTGAGCCTAATTATTGAAGCTATATTTCAGATCGGGTCTTGGAAGACATAAGATTATGCAATGTCATCTTTAACTTTAGCACTGGACGGGGACACAACTCCGTTAGTAATTTCTTAAAAAAAGGGAACAGGCAATAGGGAACAGGGAATAGGGAGTAGGGAACAGTCAACAGTATGATAATTGGTTATATACAATTTACGAACATTGGTTAAGATTGCAAAAAGCTTTTTTTAGATGGTCTCAGCTTAAGGCGACACTTTTTTTCTGCTGCGGTAATTCTTGTTTGTACTGATGGTGGTACACCAAGTTGAGCATTGTCGTAGAGACGAACAAATTCACGCAGGTAATGGGCGGCAATAACGGGATTTTCCAGGATTAATAGTGTCTCGTCGTTACCACTATTGGCAACTTGAGACCAATTATGAGAACCAGTAATTACTGTTTGTTGATCAATTACGGCAAATTTGTGATGCAATAAATCACCTTTAGGTAAGGTGGGTACACCGACGGTAGTTAAGGGATTTTGCCAAGGATTATTATCAAAATCATATTGACAATTATGACTGAGGGCAACTCCCATCATATCCATAGCTTCACTATAGTGACGATAAGCAAATTGTGAATCAATTAAAGCGCGGATAGAAACATTTTGTTGGTGGCGGGTTTGTAGAATATTAGCAATACGCTGTTCAGAAAAAACAAACAAAGCCATATCAATTGATTGAGTAGCAGAATTTAAAGCGTTGCTAATTAAACCATTACTAGATATCTGCCAAGGTTTTGTAGGAGAAGTAGGTGAAAAATGTACAGTAATTTTGGTTTCACCTAATGTGATGCTTTGAGGCGATCGCATTGGTTTTTTAAGCCCAAATCTACTATCTAGCTTACCTCCTGGACCATCACCCCACATAATATTAAACTCTTCAGTAAATAAAACAGCTAATTCTGGGCTATCAATTTGTAAAAAATTATTGGTATTTCCCAAACTACTAGGATTAGTATAATCACCGTGGATATCACTCAAAGTAAAATTAGCTGAAGTGACAATAAAAGAGCGATTATCTACAATCACAAACTTATGGTGCATCAAATTACCACCGTTTGAACCATCAGCACGGTCATCTATCCAGGGAATTTGGGAATTTTGTAAAATGACTAAAGCATCTCGTTGATTAATTTCTTCTGGGCTGAGTTGTTTATCTTGGTTGAAGTCTACAAAATTAGCAAATTGTTGGTAACGTGCTTGTTCCCTGGGGGTTAATTTTTGGACTTGTTCCAAACTTAAACTACTCCAAGGGCGACTATAGTTATTTTCCAAAATTACTCTTACCTTAACGCCAGCCTTTTGCTTTTCTACTAGTGCTTGGGATATTTTAGGTAAACGCAATTCATAAATAGCTACGTCAACTGTGGTTTGAGCTTGAGAAATAGCATCAATAATTTGTTGTTCTAAATTGTCCCCCAGGCGAATTTGCTGGCGGTGAGGTTCTTTGTATTTTGAAGCCTGGGAGTGATTGAAGTAAACTTTAACAAATGGATCTTGCGGTAGAGGTGGCAAAAGCTGAGGTAGGAATGGTTTTTTTTGACAACCCATGATTGTCAGAATCAGAGCAAAAATGAAAATATATTTTTGTTCTTGAAAAAACCGCATGGTAATTTGCTAAAAGTGAATTAAGCATAAACACATTATTCTCTAAACTAGAGTATGCCCAATTTAGTAGATAAATAGCAAGTGCTGCAATTTTCAGATTTTTTCAAGATTTACTTACCCACTTGCATTGTGGAAACATAAGTAGTTAGTCAAGAGTGTGTAGTTTTACACAATTATTAGTAATATGCAAATATATTTAGATTACAGCGCCACTACTCCAACTCGCCCAGAAGCGATCGCTGCTATGCAAGTAGCACTTAAGGAACAATGGGGGAATCCTTCTAGCTTACATGAATGGGGACAACGAGCCGCGACAGTTGTTGAACAAGGGAGGATTCAAGTTGCAAAATTAATTCATGCTGCCAATCCAGAGTCTATTATTTTTACTGCGGGTGGTACTGAGGCGAATAATTTAGCTATCATGGGCGTTGCCAGATTGTACACTGTGCCCCAACACATAATTATTTCCCAGGTTGAGCATTCTGCCATTTCTGAACCAGTGCGGTTATTGGAAAAGTGGGGTTGGGAAGTGACGCGCTTGGGTGTAGATAGTAAAGGTAGAGTTAGCCCCTGGGATTTAAAAACAGCTTTGCAAGATAACACCGTGTTAGTTTCCATTATTTATGGGCAAAGTGAAATAGGTACAGTCCAACCAATTGCAGAACTGGGAAATATTACTCAGCAGCACAAAGCTTTATTTCATACAGATGCAGTGCAAGCTGCGGGACGTTTACCGATAGATGTAGAAAAATTATCCGTAGATTTACTCACCCTTTCGAGTCATAAAATATATGGGCCTCAAGGGGCTGGGGCGCTGTATGTGCGTCCTGGTACGGAGTTGGTACCTCTGCTGGCTGGTGGAGGACAAGAAATGGGGTTGCGTTCTGGTACTCAAGCTGTACCCGTGATTGCGGGTTTTGGTGTTGCAGCTGAATTAGCCAGTGCAGAATTACCTGGTGAAACGCCCCGTTTAATGAAGTTACGCCATCGGTTGTTTGCTCAATTGGCAAATATTCCTGGTTTAATCCCTACAGGAGATTTAGATCATCGCTTACCTCATCATGTGAGTTTCTGCGTAGAACACGCTGATGGTAAGAAACTCAGTGGTAAAGCTTTAGTCAGACAAATGAATTTGGCTGGTATTGGTATCAGTGCTGGTTCTGCTTGTCACAGTGGTAAACTTAGCCCTAGTCCTGTACTTTTAGCAATGGGTTATTCAGAATCGGCGGCTTTGGGAGGAGTTCGTTTCACATTGGGGCGTGACACTACCGCAGCTGATGTAGATTGGGCAGGGATGGTGTTTGAGCAAATTTTGCAAAGACTCAGTTTTTAATTTTATTCGTCGCTTTCAGTGCATAAAGTTCGCTCAGTTGAATACTAAAAACAAATATTTGCTCAATGGCTCGCACCCCTAAGTTAACATTTGATCGCGGTACATTAATTTTGCATCCACCACCACGGGGTAAAGCTTGGATGGACTATGCAACATGGGATGATAGGGTAGAAAAATTTCGCATTCCGGCGATGAAGTATCGCGCTTTGCTGGAAGCACTACAAGCAGAAAATGTTGATTTTGTTGATGAAGCAAAGGCATTTTATGCAGTGGATTTAATTCCGAGTTTGGAAATGGAGCCTTATCCCCATCAAAGTCAGGCTTTAGCAGCTTGGAAGTTGGCGGGAAGACGGGGGGTTGTGGTGTTACCTACTGCGGCGGGAAAGACTTATTTGGCGCAAATGGCGATGCAATCTACACCCCGCACTACTTTAATCGTGGTTCCTACTTTGGATTTGATGCATCAGTGGTATGCTCATTTGGTGGCGGCGTTCCCTGATGCTGAAGTGGGTTTATTGGGGGGTGGTTCACGCGATCGCACAGGGATTTTAGTTGCAACTTATGATAGTGCTGCTATTAATGCGGAAAGCTTGGGAAATCTCTATGGTTTAATTGTTTTTGATGAATGTCATCATTTACCGACGGATTTTGTTCGGGTAATTGCAGAATATGCCATCGCTCCTTATCGTTTAGGGTTGTCAGCAACACCAGAACGTACTGATGGAAAACACGCTGATTTGAATATTTTGATTGGACCGGAAGTATATCGCAAACGTGCTGAGGATTTAGCCGGAAGTGCGTTAGCTAATCATGAAATTATCCAAATTAAAGTTAAATTGTCACTGCAGGAACGGGAAAGATATAATCGGTTGATTCAAACCCGCAATGATTTTTTGCGCCAATGTAAAATTTCTTTGGGAAGTATTCAAGGTTGGCAAATGTTTGTCAAAATGAGTGCGCGATCGACCGGGGGACGTAGGGCAATGTTAGCACATCGGGAAGCTAAAAATATTGCTTTGGGTACTGATGGAAAGTTGCGAATTTTGGCGAATTTATTGGCGGAACACTTCTGTGAACAAATTTTAATTTTTACGGCTGATAATGCTACGGTTTATGGTATTTCCCAACAGTTATTAATTCCGGCTATTACTCATCAAACTCCTGTGAAGGAACGGCATGAAATTTTAACTAAGTTTCGTGAGGGTGAGTATAATACCTTGGTGGCTTCTCATGTATTGAACGAGGGAGTTGATGTTCCGGCTGCTGCTGTGGCGATTATTTTGTCGGGAACTGGTTCCACGAGGGAGTATGTTCAGCGTTTGGGTAGGGTGTTAAGAAGGGGAAATGTGGCTAATAAGCAGGCGATTTTGTATGAGGTTGTGGCTGAGGATACGAGTGAGGAGGGGACTTCGGCGCGACGGCGAGGGGAGGAAAGGAGGAAGGGAGCAGGGAGCAGGGAGCAGGGAGAGAAGAGGGGGAATGTACGGGTTGTTTATGGGGGTGGGAAAGGTAAAACTCCCAAGGCTGCGGAACAGTTAGAGATTAATTATTCGAGCAATCAGGGAAATGTTACCAACGGATTTACTGATTCATCGTCAAAACGGAGAGGAAATAATTCCCAAGAGACTGAAGATTGATGACAAAAGTTTGGATTTGGGAAATGAGTTAATTAGTTGTTTTGAAGCGGCCAAGGGTAAGTCTCAGGGGGTGCTGGAACGTGAACTGTTTGATTTAGAAGGAGACGCAACGGATTATCGGGTGAAACGGGGGTTGGCTCATATTCTCAAAAGTAGTTTCTGTACTTTTGAGGTGGTGAGTCCTCTGGAACCTTCTATGTTGAGAGCAAGGGTGTTTGCTTTGGCGGCGAAATCGGTTCCCAGTGAGGAATGTAGTCAGGTGATTTTGGCTAAAATTGCTGATGAATTGAGTCAGGAACTAAAACGTGAGGTTTTGTTGGCACAGGTGCGTGATGGTTTATACGCTGATTTGGCTGAAAATAAGATTTTGACTAATTTTGATGCACCGAGTCCAGTGGATTTGATCAATAGATATAATTTGTCTCAGGTGCAGGGAATTTTTTATAAAGCTAGTAAATTAATTTTAAATGCTCATCGCAATGTTCCAGGGGAATATAAGCTGTTGTTTCGTTACTTGAAATTGTTTCAATTGATGGCTTATATTGAAGGCGATGCCGACCATGGGTTCACAATTACCGTTGATGGTCCAACAAGTTTATTTAATCCTAGTACGCGATATGGGCTGGCGATCGCTAAATTAATTCCAGCTTTACTTCATGTGACAAAATGGAGTCTTTCAGCCACATTACAAACTCGCGATCCCTACACCAAGAATTGGAATATTGGCAGATTTACCCTCAACTCTGAATGTGGTTTAGTGTCTCATTATTCCAAGGGTAAACCTTACGATAGTATGCTGGAATCATCTTTTGTTGATAAGTGGGATGCACTCAAAACTGACTGGTTATTAGAGAGAGAAGTGGATTTGATTCCCATTCCTGGTAGTGTGATGATTCCTGACTTTCGATTAATACATCCTAATGGAAGTGACTTTTTATTAGAAATAGTCGGTTATTGGCGACCAGAATATTTACAAAAAAAGTTTTATCAGGTGCGGCGTTATGGAGGTAATAATTTAATTTTAGCTATTTCTGAAAGATTAAATCTAGAAAAAGCTGGAGTTAAATTAGATAATATCCCTGCCAAAATTGTTTGGTTCAAAGATAAGTTATTACCAAAAGCCGTATTAGCAGTCATTGAGGAGAATACTTGAAAACCATAGAAACAATTGCCATAGTTACAGAAGACGGAAAAATTATATTACAGTTAACAAGTTAATAATTTATTTATCTGCATTTGTAGTGGGTTACCTATTTAAATATTCAGAACCCACATAAACAAAACTCTTCAAATTAGCTTGGCGCTGACTTCAGGGTGACTCAGGGTTAAGAAAAACTACTTCACTCAACTTTCCTTCCAACAAGTCCAACAAGGCATCAACATCTTTTCCCGCCTGCTGAAAACAAATCGGCGGAGGAGGTTGAGGGGCAAACTGAATCAACTTAATTTCACCCTTACCAATGGCAATCATCACTACTTCTGTATCAGGCTCATAATGAGCGATAATTCCCAGAATTTCCTGAAGACGATTTTCCACTTTTTCATTTAGATATTCTATGGCCGCTTGAGGACAATAAACAAAATGGGGATTGGGTTGTAAATCAATACCCACAGTACCTTGACTATTACCATTAGCTAACCATAACCCCCAAAACAGCGCCGCCAAATCGCGCTGATTTTCCTTAACAAATTTATCCAGCTCGATACGCCACTTGCTATTTTCCGAGAACGGCTGATTAGTGCCAAACATCATCAATAATAATTTGTAATTCTAGGTATGGGATTTATCTTAAGCCACTTTGCACACGCCAGAGATTGGCATACACACCGTTTTGATCCAGTAATTGCTCATGGGTTCCTGATTCTATTAATTTGCCATGTTCCATTACATAAATACAATCAGCGTTACGGATAGTAGAGAGACGATGAGCAATAGCGATTGTAGTTCTATCTACTGTGATTCGTTCTAGAGATCGCTGAATCGCTGCTTCTGTTTCATTATCTACCGCCGAAGTAGCTTCATCTAAAATCAAAATAGGTGGGTTTTTTAATACTGCACGAGCGATGGCAATTCTTTGTCTTTGTCCACCGGATAACTTTTGACCTCGTTCTCCGATGATTGTGTCATACCCTTGGGGCAGATGGGTAATAAATTCATGTGCTTCAGCTACTTTAGCCGCAGTGATTATTTCGGATTCTTTAGCATTAAAGGTGCCATAGGTGATATTTTCTGCGACGGTACCATGAAACAAAAATACATCCTGACTCACCAAACCAATGCAGCGGCGCAAACTTCGCAAGTTTAAATCTTGTAATTTAATTCCATCTAGGGTAATTTTCCCCAATTTGACTTCATATAACCGTAATAGCAGTTTAACTAAAGTGCTTTTCCCGGAACCGGTTGAACCAACAATAGCAATTGTTTTGCCGGCTGGAACTCGCAAAGAGAGATTTTCAATTACTGGTAATCTATCTTTGTAGGCGAAACTCACATTATGGAATTCTACTTCCCCGGGTGCAGCATCTACAGATAAAGCAATATTCCCTGGATGAATTGTTATGGGAGTATCCAACAAATTCATGACGCGATTAGTAGAAGCCATGGCTCTTTGAAATAAATCAAAGGTATCGCCTAACCGAGTTAAAGGCCAAAGTAAACGCTGTACTAAAAAGATGAGGACACTGTAAGTACCTACAGAGATTCTGCCGGCTACTGCTTCTATTCCGCCGAATAGTAGTAAGGCTGTAAAACTGATTAAAATCAACATCCGAATCAGGGGAATAAAGGCAGCAGACAAAGCGATGGCTTTGGAGTTACTCTGTTTATAAGCTATGCTTTCTTTTTCTAAACGACTTACTTCATACTCTTCGGCAGTGAAACTCTTGATTGTAGTCATACCGCTAAGATTGTTGGATAAACGTCCGTTCAGTAAACCAACCTTTTCGCGTACGTCAGCATAGCGGGGTGCTAGCAATTTCTGAAAAGCTAGTGAACCCCAGAGAATAAAGGGCATGGGTAAAATTGCCATCCAAGCTATACTAGGAGCCAAAATAAAAAATGCACCGCCAATAATTACAATAGTTGTGGCTACGTGAATGATGTCATTTGCTCCCACATCCAAAAAACGCTCTAATTGGTTCACATCATCACTGAGGATAGACATCAAACCGCCAGTGCTGCGTTCTTCAAAATAAACTAACTCCAACTCTTGCAAGTGTTTATATGCATCTAAACGTAAATTGTGCTGAATTTTTTGCGCTAAGTTGCGCCACAATAACTTATAGCGATATTCAAAAAATGATTCTAAAACCCAGGTGATAACTGTGAGTAGAGAAAGAATCAAAAATTGCCCAAAGATATTTTTAACACCGAACTGAGCAATGATAGAGTCTTGCTGCTTAACTACCACATCCACTGCGATTCCAATTAATGCTGGCGGTGCTAGGTCAAAAAGCTTGTTGAGGATAGAACAGCCGGTTGCTAGCCAAATTTGCTGACGATACTCATGTCCGTAATCCAGCAATCGCTGAAGGGGATGTACTGAATGCCTAAGTTTTTTGGATGCCTGATGAGATTTAAATGCTATGGCCACAGTTATTTACCGTTGCATGAAACTGATATTACCACGATAGGAGAGAACAAAGCATCTGGCTTTCCTATTCTAATTCTTCGGTAAATGAGCAGGGGACATGTCACCATAGTACAGGAGTTACCTAGAGATGCAAAAGGAGATGGAACCTTGAAAAGTCAGCAATTAGGGAGTTGGCAAGCTACAGTTTTGGGAATTGTATTAACACTCATTGTTTTCGTCGGATTAAATTCTTTTGTTATTATCAACCCAGGGCAAGCGGGAGTAATCAGCATCTTAGGTAAAGCTAGAGATGGTGCGCTAGTAGAAGGTATTCACTTGAAACCACCCCTTGTTTCAGTGATTGATGTATATGATGTTACTGTTCAAAAATTTGAAGTACCGGCGGAAAGTTCTACTAAAGATTTGCAAACTTTATCAGCGAGATTTGCTATTAACTTCCGCCTTGATCCTGCCCGGATAGTTGAGGTGAGAAGGAAGCAAGGAAGTTTAGCAAATATTGTGTCAAAAATCATTGCTCCTCAGACACAGGAGGCATTTAAAATAGCGGCTGCTAGAAGAACGGTAGAAGAAGCAATTACCAAAAGGAGTGAATTAAAGGAAGACTTTGATTTTGCTTTAGGTGCTCGCTTGGCTAAATATGGGATAATTGTCTTAGATACTAGTGTAGTTGATTTGACTTTTTCACCGGAGTTTGCAAGGGCTGTAGAAGAAAAACAAATAGCTGAACAACGTGCACAAAGAGCCGTTTACGTAGCACGAGAAGCCGAACAAGAAGCACAAGCTGAAGTGAATCGCGCTAAAGGTAAAGCAGAGGCTCAAAGACTACTGGCAGAAACTCTCAAAGCCCAAGGGGGAGAGTTGGTTCTGCAAAAAGAAGCAATTGAAGCTTGGAAGACTGGCGGCGCTCAAATGCCCAAAGTTTTAGTTATGGGTGGTGAAGCCAAGGGCAGTGTACCCTTTATTTTCAACCTGGGGAATGTTTCGGACTAATCATAATTTAGGTCAATAATGCCTATGGGGTGGGTTATTCCCACCTCAATCAAAGTAGCAAAACTCAGAAGATAACAAACTAATTTATGTCAACTCCCAATCATCAGAATCTCACGGTCTCAGAAGCCAAAAAAATTCTCAACAAGTTCAATTGCTTAGACATAGCGCCGATCCTCAAACCCTCAGAAAAAGTTTTAGTGCGTCGGGCTTTAATTTTGGTAAGTCGTCTTTCTGATTACCAAATATTAGGGATTTGTGCTGATACAGCAGAAGAAGGGATACTGGCTATGAGAACTTACTCTCATGCTTTTGGTTATGAAGTTCCCACTAATTTACCTACACCAGAAGGGTCAGTTTACATCAAATTAAATGGCAAAAATGGTTTATGTTATCTGGATTCCTATGCGGGACATCATCGGGGAGTATTAATTTCTTGCCAGTCTTATAATGAAGGGGGAATCAACGAAATGTATGGACACTTACCCCTGGATTTATTTGTCTAAAATTCGCCAGTCTCGGTGGGAGCATTCCAAATAAAGAGATGATAATTTACCCTAAAAGATGAAAAAAGTAAATTATTTGGAATGTTCCCTTCTCGGTCAGACTAGATGTTTTAATGACTAATTTTTATGAGTATGATTACACTACAATCTGTTCAAAAAGATTTTGGTATCAAGGAAATTTTAAAAGATGCCAGTTTTAGCTTAGATGCTACTGATAAAGTTGGCTTAATTGGTACTAACGGTTCTGGTAAATCAACTTTATTAAAAATGATTGCTGGATTAGAATCAATTGATGGCGGACAAATTATTTTTAGTTCTGGTGCAAAAGTAATTTACTTACCACAGCAGCCAGACTTAGATGAAAATCGCACTGTTTTAGAACAAATTTTTGCTGATAGTGGCGAGCATCTGACTTTGGTGCGTGAGTATGAAGAACTATCTCAAAAACTTGTACAGTATCCAGAAGATAGTCAGTTAATGTCCAGATTGGCTGGGGTAATGCAACGCTTGGAAATTACTGGCGGATGGGAATTGGAAACCAACGCCAAAATTATCTTAAGTAAGTTAGGGATTTCTGACTTTGATGCTGTCATCGGTACTTTGTCAGGAGGCTATCGCAAGCGCATCGCCTTAGCAACAGCTTTGTTATCAGAACCAGATGTTTTATTGATGGATGAGCCTACTAACCATCTGGATGCAGTTTCTGTGGAATGGCTGCAAAGTTATTTAAATCGGTTTCGTGGCGCACTTTTGCTGATAACTCATGATCGCTACTTTCTCGATCAGGTGACAAATCGGATTATTGAAATTGACCGAGGAGATATTTACACCTACACGGGTAATTATTCATATTATCTAGAAAAGAAAGCTTTAGCTGAGGAATCGGCAATTAGTAGCCAACGCAAGCATCACGGTGTACTCCGGCGAGAATTGGAATGGTTAAAACAAGGGCCAAAAGCTAGAAGTACGAAACAAAAAGCTCGAATTCAACGCATTCAAGCTATGAGGGAAACTGAGTTTAAACAAGCTCAGGGTAAAGTTGATATTTCCACTGTTGGCCGTCGTATTGGCAAAAAAGTTATTGAGTTAAATAATATATCTAAAGGCTATAATGGACGTATTTTAATTAAGGATTTCAGCTACGAATTTAGTCCAGAAGACCGCATTGGCATTATTGGTGGGAATGGTGCTGGTAAATCGACTTTAATGGATATGATTACCGGACGGGTACAGCCAGATTCTGGGAGTGTGGAAATTGGTAGTACTATTCACATTGGCTATTTTGACCAGCATTCTGAGGAGTTGCTTACAGCTTTAGACGAAAATCAGCGCGTGATTGACTACATTAAGGAAGAGGGAGAATTTGTCAAGATTTCTGATGGTACTCAAATTTCTGCTTCCCAAATGTTGGAGCGATTTCTGTTTCCAGGAAACCAACAGTATGCACCAATTCATAAATTATCTGGTGGAGAAAAACGCCGTTTGTTTTTGCTGCGGATTTTGATTGGTGCGCCCAATGTGTTAATTTTAGATGAACCTACCAATGATTTAGATGTGCAGACATTGGCGGTATTAGAGGATTATTTAGAAGATTTTTCTGGGTGTGTAATTGTAGTTTCTCATGATCGCTACTTTTTAGATCGCACTGTAGATACTATTTTTGCTTTGGAAGAGGGTGGTTATCTGCGACAATATCCGGGTAACTACTCTGTTTACGTAGATTACAAGAAAGCAGAAGAAGAGGTGGAAAAGCAACAGCAAGCTGTTAGTAGTCATGAAAAATCAAAAGCAGATACACCAGTTGCATCTTCATCTGTGAACAGCGAAAATAAAAAGCGTCGCAGGCTATCAAATTGGGAAAAGCGGGAATTTGAGGAGTTGGAAGGAAAAATTGCTCAGTTGGAAATTGAGAAAGCAGCAGCGGAAACAGCTTTGATCAATGTTTCTCCTGGGAATTACACCCAGGTACAAAAACTTTACGAACAAGTGGAAACTCTGAAACAATGGATTGATGAGGCCACAGAACGCTGGTTAGAATTAGCTGAAATGGACTCTTAACAAAATCTTTCAGAAAATAATATGTCAGTTAAAGTTGGGGATATTGCTCCTGATTTCACTTTACCAGCCCAAAATGGCTCTACAGTCAGTCTCGGAGATTTTCGTGGTAAACAAGCTGTTGTCCTGTACTTTTATCCGAAGGATGATACACCGGGATGTACAGCTGAATCCTGTGCTTTTCGCGATCAGTATGAAGTTTTTAAAACTGGTGGTGCTGAGGTGATTGGTGTGAGTGGTGACTCTAAGGAATCTCACCAGAAATTTGCTACCAAGTACAATTTACCTTTTATTCTTGTGAGTGACAAAGGTGATCAATTGCGGAAGCAATATGGCGCAACTACGGCTTTTGGTTTAATTCCTGGTCGTGTGACTTATGTGATTGACAAAGATGGGGTTGTGCGGTTGATGTTTGATTCCATGTTTAATTTTCAAGGTCACGTTCAGGAAGCTCTGAAAACTTTGCAGCAGTTAACAATGAAATAAAAGAACCTGGCCCCAGATCCTCTCCTGAGTCAGGAGAGGTAATCTAGAGCATGGTTGGGATTGACATCAAGGAGAGCTGATGTTCACTTGTGTAAGTGCGGTTTTTCTGCGACTGCGTGATTATTGTGGGCTGAATTGCCATTCTTACCGTTGGTATGACCGTTACCATTACGGGGTTGAATCACTCCATAGCCGCCGTGGTTCCGTTCGTAAATGACGTTGATTTCGCCAGTTTCACAGTTGCGGAACATATAAAAGTCGTGTCCCACAAGTTGCAGATGTTCTGCGGCTTCTGCAATGGTCATGGGGGGCATGGAAAAGTATTTTGTACGGACAACCTCATTGGGTAATTCAGGGGTGCGATCGCCGATTAAATCTGCTGCCACTGGTTCGGGAACTAATACTTGATTTGTTGGTATGGCATTAGTTTTTTGATCTTGAAGTTTTTCTTTATATTTACGCAGTTGACGAGCAATTTTATCTGCTACTAAGTCAATGCTGGCGTATAAGTTTTCGCTGCTTTCCTCGGCACGGATGACGTTACCATTTGCATAAATGGTGACTTCAGCCGCTTGCTTGGGGCTAATTCGGGGATTGCGGGCTACGCTAAGATGCACATCTACTTCATGAGTGATGTTTTGAAAGTGACTTACTGCTTTTGCAATTTTTTGATGTACATATTCCCGAATCGCATCGGTGATTTCAATATTTTTGCCGTGGATGACAAGCTTCATGTAAACTCTCCCACTGATATATTTAATGTGAATTTGTTTTGTATGAGAGGAAGTCGCGGTAAGGTCTTTCACTACCGCCAAAACAAATTTTGAACGATTTTAATGTACTGCTTATGGGTTTTCTCTCAGTTGGATTTTTTATCCGGTTCGAGATGCAAACAATATAAAAATCATCAGCCAGTGCATTAGTTCTGATTGTGTTTGGCGTGATGCTCGTTGTAGAGAGTTCCTCCTACCATCATTGAGGTTATATATTCAACGTAGCACTTTGTATTCTCTAATGCAGGTTCCGTTGACTTTCCTTTAAAATCCTTTGCATAGCTTGACATTTATTGACTCAATATCTGTAAGTTGAAATATATTTGCTGAATAAACTAGTTGATTTTTGGCATGATACGTAGTAGAGAAAGTAGGGAAACTAATTACAGGACTTGTTATTTGTTTAATCCAGGATTGATGGCATACGCAGATGCTCTCTTATGGCAGCGATCGCTTGTGAATGAGCGCATTCATCGTCCGAGTCTGGATGATGTGTTAATCTTGCTAGAGCATCCGCCTGTCTATACTTTGGGGCAGGGAAGCAATGTGGAATTTCTCAAATTTGACTTGAATCAAAGTAAATTGGATGTTCATAGAGTTGAACGTGGTGGAGAGGTGACTTACCATTGCCCGGGTCAAGTGGTGGGGTATCCAATTTTAAATCTGCAATATTATCGTAAAGACCTGCACTGGTATTTACGTCAATTGGAAGAAGTATTAATTCTGGTATTGGCAGTTTATGGGTTATCGGGCTATCGCCTTGTGGGTTTTACTGGTGTTTGGCTAGAAGGGCGAAAAGTTGCTGCTATCGGTATTAAAGTCAGTCGTTGGATTACTATGCACGGTTTTGCATTAAATGTTTGTCCTGATCTGTCAGGCTTTGAACATATTATTCCTTGTGGCATTAGTGATAAGCCTGTCAGCAGTTTAGCGGAGTGGATTCCGGGTATTACTTGCGAAGAAGTAAGTCGTCATATAGCTCGGTGTTTTGCGGAAGTGTTCGGGGTAGAATTAATTCCATCAAGGCTCGATGTATGATAAATTTTGCCTTGGTAGGTAAATATGCTGTTGGAAAAATTTGTCGTTGGGAAATTGAGGTTATTTACTCAAAAATCTTTACACTAGTTCTGATGTTAAATTTTAGTAACATTTTGTAGCATTGCTACAGTGATTTTAAACTTGGGGGGTAAATTTTTGATATTGTATCCGTACTTGCTTTATACCAACTCGTTCAGGCTCACAGAATATAATTCGGTTTACTTCTTGCAAACCTAATTCTTCAAATTGGGCTAGTTCCGAATTAGACAAAGGCCAGGGAGGCCCATCAGGTTCTAGTTCGGTTTCTCGCAAACGATTAATTACTAATAAAGTTCCTGGAGCTGCAACTAGAGAAGCAACTGACTTAATCACGGTTGAGCGGATACTTAAGGGTAAAGCTTGGATATTCCTGATTTCTACAACTAAGTCAAATGCTTGATGCCATTGCCATTGTGAAGGCAAAGTTAATAAGTCTGCTATTACATAATTGACAGAAGAATCAGGAAATCTTTGCTGACACCAATTAATAGCTGTGGGGGAAATATCAAAAGCAGTTACTTGAAATCCCCTGTTTGCTAAAGCTTCTGCATCATCTCCCAAGCCACACCCAATTACTAGGGCGGAATGTCCCTCTCCTCTCAGGTGATGAGTAGTCAACCAATCTTGTAGATAAGGGTGACAGGTTAATTTTGCCCAAGGAATTTGTGTGACATCTCCCTGAGATTGGCTGTATAAAACATCAAACCATCCAGTGGGATTTGATTGTTGTATGGCTTGGGTAGCTAATTGTTTGACCTTTTGCTGTAAATTGTCTGGTTGTTTTTCAAACATGGGTGACCGAATTTTAGTATAAAGTCCTATTTTAACTTTTGGGCTGCTGATGAGTGAAGTGGGGCGTAGCTTGATAAATTCTTATTCAATTAAGAATCCCCCAGAAATTCTGAGGGAGTTTTGAAGGCATTCTATTTTTGTAGACAATTATACAGGGGTGGGGTGGGTTTTATTTTGTAGTAGCTGAATAATGGCGGTTTTTTCTAATATTCCCACGAGTACACCGTTCTCACGAATGACAGAAAGTGTAGATAACTTTTGTTGTTCTAGTAGCTGTAATACTTCTAACAAAGGTTGGTCTAATTTCACTGTGGTTGATTGCTCAATGGACTTCATAACTGCGCTGACTGGAGTTTCTGTCCATTGTGTTGTCGGAACATTTCGCAAATTATGAAGGTCAATTGCACCTACTAGTTTTCCGTCTTCATCTGTTACTAAGAATTTTTGCCAGTGTTGATGGCTGAAAATTAGTTGATCGGCAAATTCTCTGAGGCTAATGTTGACAGATACGATGGGGCTATTGTCGGTAACAGCATCTGCTGCTGTCAAACCTGTGAATTTTTCCTGCACTTGAGCAAATTGTGCTGCTTTACCTGCATTTTGTAGCAAGAAGAAACCGATTAATAAGTTCCAAAAGTTAGCGAAGCTACCAAATAATAGCAGTGGAATTAAACCAGAAGTGATGGCTAGCCAACCAAATATTTGTCCTACTCGGCTGGCAAAAGATATTCCTTTATAAGGGTTACCTGTAATTTTCCACACGGCGGCTTTTAGGATATTACCACCGTCTAAGGGCAAGCCCGGAATGAGGTTAAATAATGCTAATGCCAAGTTAACAGAAGCTGTAACACTAAGGATAGCTGCTGCTGTACCTGTGCCTGCGGTAGCTAGACCAATGATTGTAAAGATACCACAGAGGAGGAGGCTAACTAAGGGTCCAGCCATCGCTACCCAAAATGCTTGGACTGGGGTTGGCGATTCTTTTTCTAACCTTGCCAAGCCACCAAACATAAATAGTGTGATGGATTTAACGTCAATTCCTTGGCGAATTGCTACAAAGCTATGTCCTAATTCATGGGCGACGACAGAGGCGAACAATAACAACGCTGTCATCAGTCCCAATAGTAAAGCTGATCCCCCGGATAACCAGGGAAATTGTGCTGTCAGTCCACTGCTGTAATTCCAAGTTACTAAGCTTAGAACTAGAAACCACGACGGATGGATATAGAACGGAATTCCGAAGAGATTGCCAACGCGAATTGTACCATTCATGCCGTACACCTTGAGATTTATCTGTGAGAGACGTGCTTGAGCTTTTCTCTTTAATTATGAATTTATTGTAACGTAGTGTTAAAAACTATTAATTTAGGTCATTGTTGTGGTAACCGCCTGTTTTGGTGCGGTTGTTGGGAAATTCTCAAGCTGTGGGAAATGATGCGATCGCATGCAGAAATTCAAAATCGAAGATTGTGGCAGATAAGGATAGTACCCTTTCTTTGCTGTGAACTAGGGACAGCCAAAATTTGTCGTAACTAATGGTCGCTTTTGGCTTAATCTGGGGTACTTTTGTAAATTGGTTCTACCGAGATTCTGGAGGCTTTTGCAGGCGTATCAATGTGTTGTAAACTTGTCTTTTCAAATTGGTGTTATTTTGTAGTTCCACGGTAATTGTGTTAAATCTATCAATACTTAAACCGTTATCTTCAACTATTTTTTTCGAGTTTTCGCAGTAAGTAATTGCGATATTTTGAACCTGTCGTGGTAGGATGTTAATGCTATTTGGATCGTTACAAATAATTTTGGGTATGTCTCCACCCCCAATTAGTTTTTTAATCTCTGCAAATGCTTGTTGACGAGGTGTTTCCATTGCTAAAACAGCTTGGGCGTAGTTAATAATGTCGGTATTCTTAACTTGATTATTAACGGTAGGTGTTTGAGCATTGGAGCGGGAAGTGAGGATGAGACTGCTGCTAACTAAACTAGCAGTGGTGATGATGGACAAAACTACACTTCGGGAAAATATATGTTGTAAGCTACCTGGAAAGAATATATTAAGAAGACTTTTCATAAAGTGTATGATACAGCAGTATAGTAGGGATATGTTAATAGCTTTGAATTATTTTAGTAGTAAGAAGTTCCACAGAAGTGTTTATCAATTAAATTTTTATATTTAATGTCCACCTCGTTGGCACAGTTGACAAAGTCTTATTACTTGAGTCTGAAGTGCAGATACTTCCGTAGCTCCTTGCTTAAGGCTGACTTCTAACTCTAGTAGTAGTGGTAAGCAGGAAATTAGTTGCTGGACAGAAAGTAATTTTACTTCTTGCTGCAAAAAGTAAATACGTTTGGGGTTACTAATTTCGGCAAATTTGGCGATCTCTTGGGGATTGCGTTCCCCATTTTCCATGGCGGTCTTGACTAGTAACCAGGTACGAAATTGACCTATGAGAGTGGCAACTATCCGCAATCCCGGTTCGGCAGCATTGATGAGATCAGTCAAAATGGTTAATGCTTTAGCTGTTTCTCCTATTCTAATTGCTGCTGCCAGTTGTAAACTATTTTGTGTTGTATTTCTGACTAATTGGGTAATGCTGTCTACATCTAAAGGCTGATTGTGATTGGATGTGTAAAGGTGTAGTTTTTTCATTTCGTTGTACAAAAGTCGTGTATCATTGCCTACAGCCTCTGCTAAAATTTCGGCGGCTTGGGCAGTCAATTTTACTCCCACAGCTTGAGCAACTTGATTGACAGACTGTACCAGCAATTCTGTTTTCCAAGGTGGGATAAGGGAAAATTCCTGAAATTCAGTGGCGTATTTTTTCAGTAATTTTGTGGATTTAAGGCGTTCATCTGGTTTGTTACGGCTAGTAAGTAATAAGCAAGAGTTGTCCGGAATGACTGACAGGGTGCGGGTTAGTTCTGCTAAAACATTTTCTGGGCAATGCTGACATAGGGTAGTATTAATAAGCCAGACTAAACGTCCACCAGCGCCAAAGGGTGGTGTCATCACTTGATTTAAAGCGGTAATTACTGTATCTGGTTGATCTGGGGATAAAGATGTATAGTTAAAACTTGTCCAGAGAGGATCAAGGATGCGATGGCGTAGTGTTGTAACCGCTTGTTCAATGGCAAAATCGTCCTCACCCCAATATACATGGATGGACATAGGTTAACTTCTGAGTAGGTATAGGTAGAAGTGGACAAAAAAATATCATATCCTAGAATTATCTTCATATGAATACAAGCATAAGTAGTCAGATTTATGAGTACATCACAAACAGTGCAACAATTACAGGCTGAATGGATAACACCAGAAAGATTTCAGTGCTATGGACAGGTAATTTTTGCCAGTGAAGATGGTAAGAATTTTGATGCTGAGGATGCCAAATTAAACTTAAGAAATGGGACACCGCGATTTTATATTATGAGGCTAAAAAAGCGCGGAAGAAAGTTTCACAAAATTACTCGTCATTTGCAATGTACTCAATGTTTAGGTTCTTTAGCAGGAAAAGATTGGTTAATTGCAGTTTGTCCCCCTGATAATAATTCGAGTGAACCGTTGTTAGCAGAAATTGCTGCTTTCCGCATACCGGGAAACTGTTTTATCAAATTAAATGAGGGTACTTGGCACGCCGGACCTTATTTTGAGCATGAAGTTGTGGATTTTTATAATTTAGAACTTGCTGATACTAATGTGGTGGATCATTTTACTCATGATTTTCTCCAAAGTCATCAATTAAAGTTTGAGATAGTTAGTTCAAGTTGAAAATAAAATTTTAATTCAAAACTGGATGGATTTGCCAAAAGAAGTGAAAATCAACAGAATTCCTTTAAATAATTAGTGAACAGCACTACGAGAAGTTGAACAAGAACCCAACCTAAACAAAAAGTCTGAGGGAAAGGGGTAATTTTTATAGTTTTTGGGACAATTTTGGTAAAAGTTTGTTTGATTCAATATAAAGTATATTTTTCTGTTTTTGTAATTCTGTGGTGGTCAGGTAATACTTGACTTTTATATGAGATTTAAGCGACGATTCCAGACTAAAAAGTTTAAAAATATTATGCAGTGGTTGTGTGGTGATCTTAGTCAAACTTAAGATGGAAATGAGCAGAATAATTGGTTATAGCAAAAACCACGTTCATATAGATAAGCCAAATAGTATGAAATACTCATGGCAAACATGGCTAACATGACAGGAATCACAGTCCTAAATTCGAGTTTACGTGTATTGAGTATTTCCCATAAAGACATCACAATAACTACAGGCCAAAAAATAGTTGTGATGACAAACATGACGAAAGACAAAAATTTATCTTCTGGACTGTTAGTAGGATGACGCAAGCTGAATTTCAACCAATTTGTGAAGAAATAAGCGGTCATGAGTAAATAGCTAACTAGGATAGTTAATTTCATCTGATTCATTTTTACACTCCTTATGATTAATCTACAATTTTTATGACCAATAATCCAGATGTATGTACTAATCTGGATTCTTTTATGTTTGATGTTAACCTAATATACTTGCGTCGGATAAATATCATAGGAATACAACAAAGACATAAATTGGTGCTAATACCATTTGTTGATGAGGAACTACGCCGAATTTATTTGTATACTTTGGGGTGGCCGGAGAAATTCCTATGACTGGATATGCCAGTTATCACTGTAAGTTACTTATATAGGTTGGCGCATTTTCATACAGAAGTGATATTAGTGTTAATTTCAGCTAAAAATTAGCTTAGTGGCAATTATAACAAATTTTTAGTTGAACTCATTTACATTAATTCATCTTGTTGGTGATTGTCGCAGGGGTTAAACCCCTAGTAACTAGCCATACAAAAATTTACTATGATGTGTTAATGCTTGATTGATGCAAGTAACAGCTAATTTACAATGATAATCACAAAATAAGTAGGCGGTAAACTAATTAACAATGTATTCAGAAAACAGTAGACATTGAGAGAATTGTAAATGGAAAGTGTTGATACCATAAAGGCTAATAGGACAGAAAAAACTTTTTTGGTGTGGAAAATTTGGGAATAACTAAGAAATTTATATTTGATTGTCAATAATTAGCAATACAAAAATACGCAGAGTAATTCCCTAGTTTACTATCCTGTTCCAGGATTGTGCAACAAGTAGGTAAGCAAGAATCAACGTGAAGTTCGCTCAATTGACGCTCTGAATTTAGAGCTTGGAATTGGAAAGGGCGCGATAACTATAGCCGAGATGGGAATCTTTTTGAATGTATTGTTTAATTCTATCAAGGTCAAGGAATTCATCAGCAACATCAATTAAACTGTCGCTCGTCATAGTACGTAAACTCACAACTTCAACACGAGAACCTGTGCTAGTGACAGCATTAACAGCATAAGCTAAATCTCCATCTCCACTTACTAAGATAGCTGTATCATAGTAAGGAGCTAAGGTAATCATATCTACGGCAATTTCTACATTCAAATTGTGTTTTTTGGTATGGTCTGCTAGTTGAACTTCTTTGGTAACTACACGATAGCCATTGCGACGCATCCAAAAGAGAAAACCTTGTTGCTTTTCATTGGGGCGTTGACGTGTAGCATTTGGTCGTGAGGTATCGATAGCAGTGTAAAAGAAAGCACGCAATAATCGAGAACCTCCTGTTAAATGACAAAGCAATTTGAGATAGTCGATTTCAATACAGAGTTGTAAAGCTGTATGAAATAGACTGACGCCATCAATAAAAATGGCTACTCGACCACGATTTTCATCTTTGCAAAAGGAACTATCGGATAAAGGCTGACGTTTATGAAGATTTTCATGTTTTGTACTATGTTTTATCAAGTTTTTTCTTGGTAAATCTGGTTCTTGCTCTGGGTGTTGATAGACATTTTCTGCTTTGGTAAAATTATTGGTACTCATTGACTCCTCTAGATTTTAAATGTGGAAGTGCTGTTGGCTAAATTGTCAGTAGGTCGTTTTAGCGGCTGGATTAGCCTAGTAGAGTAGGGCGTAAACAAAGATACCATTAACAAAAGTTCAAATCCTAAAACCAAGGCAGGTTTTAGATTTTGACTTCTGGTTAGGGTTAATAGCCGCAAATACACTAAAATTGTGATAATTGTGGAGATTCCGAAATATAAAGACTTAAAGAGTGATTAACTCTTGTTAATGAAGGTTTTACGCAATTTTTCTTTTGCCTAGAGTATGCTGTTCTTTACCTGCTTCTCATCTATATAGGTTGATGACAGGAGGCAATAAATTGGGTGAAAGTAGCTTCCTGTTAAGATAGAAGTAAAGGTCAGCCTTCGGCACTTATTTTTATTGTACATCTCTATTGAAAAATCCTTCATTAAGCTAATCTTTGTATATTTGTGTGGTGATATTTAGCACTAATATTTGAATGTAATTTTTATCAATTAGATATCATTTTATTAATTAGTTTTTTGTCAGAAATAACAATATATAAGGCTTGTATGTGATTGTTGAAAAACTCAGCTTGGTTGTGATAATTTGCTTGATGATTAATAACAATAAGAGGAAACTTAAGGTTTATCAGTCACAAAAAGTATAAAAAAGCGGGATTTATAATTGCCAGGGCTGAATTGATGTTAAAAAAAAGACCCCCAGTAACTAGCCAGCTAACGGAGGGATTCTGCAAGTCGGTATTGTCGCACAAAGATATTCACGAATCTGAGAATAGCAGCTTAACAATGAGAAAAGGTGCCAATTTGGCAAATAGTTGTTTGTCGCTAATAATTTTCAGTCTTTTGGTGGATTACGGAATTAGTTTTTGAGAAGGGCTCATTTAACTGAAACCAAGTTTAAGATCGTTAGTAAAAAGATATTTCGTAGCTGTGAGATGAAACGCATTGTCTTGATTGCTGGGTTTGAATCATTTAATGCTGACTTGTACAGGAAAGGAGCTGAGTTGGCTAAATCACGCTGTCCTGATTTAGATATTCGGGTGTTTAGCGATGGTAATATTACCAGTCAGCGCGCCGTGGTTGAAGCAGCTCTTGAGGAGGCTGATGTGTTTTTCGGTAGCTTATTATTTGATTATGATCAGGTTTTATGGCTACGCGATCGCATTGCCCAAATTCCCATCCGTCTGGTGTTTGAGTCAGCTTTAGAATTGATGAGTTTAACCAAGTTGGGTAACTTTGCCATTGGGGATCAACCTAAAGGGATACCGAAACCAGTTAAGTTTATCCTCGACAAATTTAGCAATGGACGGGAAGAGGACAAACTTGCTGGTTATATTAGTTTCTTAAAAATCGGACCTAAACTGCTGAAATTTGTGCCAGTGCAAAAAGTCCAAGATTTACGTAACTGGTTAATTATCTATGGATACTGGAACGCTAGCGGTTCGGAAAACGTTGCCGCTTTATTCTGGGTATTAGCAGAAAAATATTTAAACTTAAAGGTGGGGGATATTCCCCCACCACAAGAAACGCCGAATATGGGGTTACTTCATCCCGAGTACGAAGGATTTTTCACATCTCCCCGTGAGTATTTAAAGTGGTATAAAAATCAGAACAAGAGTAAAATTTCTCAGCTTCCGGTGGTGGGAATTTTATTATACCGCAAACATGTTATCACTAAACAAGGATACATTTCCCAACTTATTCGTTGTTTTGAGGCTGGGGGTTTAATTCCCTTACCGATTTTCATTAACGGTGTAGAAGGACACGTAGCGGTACGGGATTGGATGACAAGCGATTATGAAACCCAGCAACGACAGCAAGGTAATATCGAAACTCCCTCACTGAGGGATGAGGCGGTGGAGGTAGAGGCAATTGTTTCTACCATTGGCTTTCCTCTGGTGGGTGGACCGGCTGGTTCAATGGAAGCAGGCCGTCAAGTGGAAGTAGCAAAACGGATCCTTGCAGCTAAGAATGTACCGTACATTGTGGCTGCACCACTGCTGATTCAAGATATTTACTCATGGACGCGTCAAGGTATTGGTGGATTGCAAAGTGTAGTACTATATGCTTTACCTGAACTCGATGGAGCTATTGATACTATTCCCCTGGGGGGGTTGGTGGGGGAAAAAATTTATTTAGTTCCTGAACGAGTAGAGCGGTTAATTGGGAGAGTGAAAAGTTGGATTAATTTACGTCAAAAGTCCCCATCCCAACGGAAAGTAGCAATTATTTTATATGGATTTCCCCCTGGTTATGGTGCTGTGGGGACTGCGGCTTTATTGAATGTTCCCCGTAGCTTGGTTAAATTTCTCCAGGCCCTCAAAGACCAAGGTTATGAAGTGGGGGATATTCCCGAAGATGGGGAAGAGTTGATTCGTCGGGTGAAAGTAGCAGATGAAGAAATGGAAACATGGGCAAAAAATAAATCTTTTCCCGCATCTGCTAATACTGTTCATGTCCGTAAGTTGGAAAAATGGTTGGGATATCTGCGAACTTCCCGGATTGAAAAACAATGGCAATCTCTGAGAGGAACTGGAATTAAAACCTATGGGGAGGAATTACATATTGGGGGTGTGCAGTTAGGTAATGTTTGGATTGGTGTACAACCTCCTTTAGGTATACAAGGGGACCCGATGCGGTTAATGTTTGAACGAGATTTAACTCCTCATCCCCAGTATGCGGCTTTTTATAAATGGCTACAAAATGAATGGGCAGCGGATGCTGTGGTTCATTTTGGTATGCACGGGACGGTGGAATGGTTACCGGGTTCGCCGTTAGGTAATACTGGTTATTGTTGGTCTGATATTTTATTGGGTAATTTACCTAACCTATATGTATATGCGGCGAATAATCCTTCTGAGTCGATTTTGGCGAAGCGTCGCGGTTACGGGGTGTTAATTTCTCACAATGTCCCGCCTTATGGTCGGGCTGGTTTGTATAAAGAGTTAATGTCTTTGCGGGATTTGATCTCAGAATATCGCGAAGATCCCCAGAGGAATTATGCTGTGAAGGAGGTGATTTGTAAGAAGATTGTTGATACTGGTTTAGATGCTGATTGTCCATTTACTGATGCTAAACGTTTGGGGATTGGTTTTAGTCCTGAGAATGTGAAAATGTTTAGCGCTCATGCTTTTGATGAGTATTTGCTGGATTTGTACGAATATCTGCAAGTTTTGGAAAGTCGGTTGTTTTCTTCTGGGTTGCATATTTTGGGGGAAGCGCCAAATGAGGAGGAGTTGGCTTCGTATTTGCAGGCTTATTTTGGCGAGGAATCCCAGAGGTGCAGAGAGGAAGAGGGGCTAGTGACTGATTTGTTGATGCAATGTGGTGATGAGTTAAAGAATTTGTTGCGGGGTTTGAATGGTGAGTATATTCTGCCTGGGCCTGGTGGTGATTTGTTGCGGGATGGTGCTGGGGTGTTACCTACGGGGAGAAATATTCACGCTTTAGATCCTTATCGAATGCCTTCTCCTGCTGCTTTTGCCCGGGGACGGGAAATTGGTGAGAAAATTATTGCCCAGCATTTAGCGGAACATGGGAGGTATCCGGAAACGGTGGCGGTGATGTTATGGGGTTTGGATGCGATTAAAACTAAGGGTGAGTCTTTGGGTATTTTGTTGGAGTTGGTGGGGGCGGAACCTGTGAAGGAGGGTACTGGGCGCATTGTCCGTTATGAGTTGAAGCCTTTGGCTGAGGTAGGACATCCCCGTATTGATATTTTGGGGAATATGTCGGGGATTTTTCGCGATAGTTTTGTGAATATTATTGAGTTATTGGATGATTTGTTTCAACGGGCAGCTAATGTTGATGAATCAGAAGACCAGAATTTTATTAGAAAGCACGCTTTAGCTTTGCAAGCTCAGGGTGTAGAAAATAGTTCGGCAAGATTATTTTCTAATCCTGCTGGCGATTTTGGTTCTTTGGTTAATGATCAAGTGGTTGATGGTAATTGGGAATCTGGGGAAGAATTGGGTGATACTTGGCAAGGTCGGAATGTTTTTAGCTATGGTAGGGAAGATAAGGGTAAAGCTAGGCCAGAGGTTTTAAATACTTTATTAAGAACAAGCGATGGCATTGTCCAAGAAATCGATTCTGTGGAATATGGTTTAACTGATATTCAGGAATATTACGCTAATACTGGCGGGTTGAAAAAGGCAGCAGAAAAGCAACGCGGTAAAAAGGTGGCTACTAGTTTTGTGGAAAGTTTCTCGAAGGATACTACACCCCGCAATTTAGAGGATTTGCTCAGAATGGAGTACCGCAGCAAATTAGTTAATCCTAAGTGGGCGCAAGCAATGGCGAATCAAGGTTCTGGTGGTGCGTTTGAAATTTCCCAACGAATGACGGCGTTAATTGGTTGGGGTGGTACTGCTGATTTTCAAGATAATTGGGTTTATGACCAAGCTGCTGATACTTATGCTTTAGATGCGGAAATGGCAGAGAAGTTACGTAAGGCAAATCCTGAAGCTTTTCGTAATATTTTGGGCAGAATGTTGGAGGCCCATGGGCGGGGTTTATGGCAGGGGGATGAAGATAAGTTAGATAAGTTACGCCAGTTATATGATTTAACGGATGAACAGTTGGAAGGAGTGATTGTATGAATTATTGCAACTAGGCTGAGGCTATGGTTGGCTCTGAGGAGTTTTATTGAACAAACCTTAATTGCACTACTGCTGCGGCTAAGGTTTCGGGTTGCACTGGTTTAGGTATGTGCATTTGAAAACCTGCGGCGATGGCTTGTTGTTGGTCAAACTCTGCTGCAAATGCTGTTAAAGCAATGGCGGGAACTTGTCCACCTATTTCTTTTGGTAAGGCGCGAAGTTTCTGTAATAATTCATAGCCATCCATATAAGGCATACCTATATCAGTGACTAAAACATCTGGCTGGGATTCCACTATGATTTGTAATGCTTCCCATGCTGATGCTGCTTTGGTGACTTCTGCACCATAAATTGTGAGTACAAGGCCGATAAAATCTCGCGAATCAGGATCATCATCGACAACTAGGATTTTCATCCTACTTAAATTCAAACTTCCTGATGGTGACCCATTGTTTGTTAGTAGTGTTGATTGAGGGGATATCTGGTTGAAAGTTGTTATGGGTTTAGGTAATGGTAGTTTGACAGTGAAAGTTGCTCCCTGTGCTTCACCTAAACTTAGAGCCTGAACAGTACCCCCATGTAATTCTACTAAGTGCCGGACAATTGCTAGTCCTAAGCCTAGACCTCCAAATTTTCTGGTAATTGAACTATCTTCTTGACGAAAGTAATCAAATATGAACGGCATAAATTCCGGGCTGATACCTTTGCCTGTGTCAGTGACTTGGATTTGAGCCATGGAATCACATTTCTCTAGGCGTACTTCCACTCGTCCCCCAGGAGAAGTAAATTTAACGGCATTAGATAAAAGATTCCAGACAATTTGTTGTAAGCGAGCTGGGTCACCTGTAATTTGCCCTATATTCTCTTGCAACAGAGTGTCAATGGTAATTTCTTTGGCAGCAGCTGCCACACTCACAGTTTCTAATGCTGCGGAAATAATCTTGGCTAAATTGACCCTGGAAACATTTAAGGTCAGTTTGCCTTGCAGAATGCGTGATAAATCTAGCAAATCTTCAATTAGTTCTACTTGTAATTTAGCATTGCGTTCAATGGTTTCTATTGCTTGATTAGTTTTAGCTTTCTCCAGCCTGCCGGTTTTCAACAGCTGAATCCAACCAAGAATGGGGTTAAGTGGTGTCCGGAGTTCATGGGAAAGAACGGCGAGAAATTCATCTTTAATGCGATTGGCTTTTTCCGCTTCTGCACGGGCGATTTGTTGCTGTTGCAAGGCATTTAACAAAGCTGATTCTGCCCGCTTGTGATCATCAATATCCGTACAAGAACCAAACCATTTGATAATTTCTCCCTTGTGATTACGTAAAGGAAAAGCTCTTCCCAGATGCCAGCGATATTGTCCATCACTGGCACGACGGAAGCGGTATTCTACTTCATAATTTTTACCTGTACTAACGGATTGCTGCCAAATATCTACGCACATTTGCACATCGTCGGGATGGAGTACAGGTTGCCAGCCCCAACCTTGTGTTTGCTCCCAAGTCATGCCTGTATAGTCAAACCAACGCTGATTATAGTAGTCTAACCAACCATCAGGCCTGGCAGTCCAAATAATTTGTGGCATGGTGTCTGCTAAAGTGCGGAAATTTAAGTCACTTTGTTTGAAAGCTTCCCTGGCTTGGATATGATCCGTAATGTCAGTGTTAGTGCCGTACCATTTAACTATATTTCCCTTTTGGTCACGTAAAGGTAGTGCTTGTCCTAAAATCCAACGATATTCTCCAGTGTGAAAAAGTAAGCGTGCTTCTGCTTGATATTCGCTGCCCGTTTGCACAGACTGGTTCCACAGTTTTTTCACTCGTGGTAAGTCTTCTGGATGAACAATATCATACCACCCATCAGATTCCATTTGTGCCAGTGTCTTACCTGTAAAATCGCGCCACCTTTTGTTATAGTAGTCTAGTGTACCATTAGGTAGTGCCGTCCACACGTGTTGGGGAATAGTTTCGGTGATTAAGCGCAATTGATATTCACTGTGTTGCAATGCTTGTTCTGAGCGATGACGCTCGATGGCTACTCCTGCAAGGTGAGATGCATTTTCAATCAATTGTTGTTCTGATTGTTGGGGAGTGCGGGGTGTGGAGTAGTATAGTGCAAAGGTTCCTAAGACATTGTTTTGGCTATCTAAAATAGGGGCAGACCAACAAGCTTGGAGATTGCTATCCAAGGCTAGATCGCGGTATTTTACCCATTTCACATCTTGAGCGATATCTGAGACAATTACTGTTTGTTTGCTATGGGCAGCTGTGCCGCAACTGCCGATTTCTGGACCTACAGGTACACCGTCTGCTAATGCCTGAATATATTTCTCTGGTAGGCTAGGGCCAACAGCAAGATGTAATTTGGTTTGCGATTTATCTAGTAACATGATGGAGCAAAAAACTTGATTTAACCTAGCTTCTATGGAGTGAGCTAAAGTTAGCAATACTTCATGGAGAGATACACCTTTGGCAATAAGTTCTAAAATATGATTTTGTAAGGACAAAATAGCTGCGTTTTGCTTGTAATTAGTGACATTCTGCTGTATGTGCATACCGGCAAAAATTTTTCCTTCCTGGTTTCGCACAGGAACAGTGTGAGTTTTGTAGATTTGATTTTGATAAGTAATTTCTTGAACTGTGGTTTTGCCTGATAAAGCAGCACGATATAAAGGTTCTATGACTTGGCAAGTTTCCTGAGGAAAGATTTCCCGGAGGGTTTTGCCGACCATAGAATTGGCTTCTAGTCCTATTACGGCTAATTCTGTACCTTCACATACCAAGTAGCGGAAATTATGGTCAAATAAGTAAGCAGCACCATTGGGGATATGCTCCATGAGGGTGCGGTAAAGTACTTCTCGTTCAGCTAAGATGGCATTGGCTGGTAGTATTTGTGCTGTACATTCTACAACCTGTTGTTTGCTCTCTGGCTTATAAGCACTAATATCCCGTCCGATGAGATATATAAGTTGTGCTTCTTGAAGTTTAGTTAATGTCCAACTCAGCCATTTGTAAGACCCATCTTGACAACGGTAACGATTTTCCAAAAAAATACTGTGTATACCTGTTGTTAGTTTATTTATTTGTGCTTGAGTTGCAGCTTGATCATCTGGATGAATTAAATCGATCCAAGAGTAAGTAATTAGTTTTGCAAATGAATAACCGAGGGTTTGACTAAAAGCAGAGTTTATTTGATGAAATTGCCCATCTAAGTTCGTAATACATAATAAGTCAAGGGAAAAATTTAAAAAATCACTTGCTGATAATTCTTGATAATTTTGACTGCGGTTGTCAGTTATTAATAATTTTTTATTTATTTTAATAGAGCTATCACTGCTCAATTGTTGGAGCTTGATTTCAGTAATATCGATAAATGTAATTACAACAGCATAGGGATTAGTTTGATTACCTGAAAATAAAGGTTGGCAGTTTAACAATAACCAACTTAGCTTGCCAGTTGGTTGATAAAAGCCGATAACAATATTTTGACATGGCTGCTTGGTTTGTAGAGCAACTATAGGGGGATGAGTTGCTGGTGTGACAAGTGACCCGTCTTCATGAATCATTTGCCAAGGTGGTTCAAAAAAAGTTTTGCCAAGTATTTGTTGCTGAGGATAGCCTAGAATTTTCTCGGCTACAGAATTACATCCTTGTATGGTTGTATCGGCTAGTTGAAAAATTATTCCCTCTTCTTCTGTATCTCTAATTACTAACTTTCGTTTTTGACTTTCTGTTAATTTGATTTTTTGTGCCTGGGAATAATCCATAGGTGTATGTAATCTTAAAAACTCAGTAATAGCTTCTCGCAATGATAAGTCAGCAACCTTTGGCTCGTGGTAATTTTCTTGATTTTTCATTAGCCAAAACTCTAGTTTTTTAAGGTGATTTTTGCGAAATAAACTTTTTATAGCTATTTGTTATTGGATGAGATATGTTGATTTATTGATGGGTTCATATAAATGAATATATAAAATATTGGCATCAGTTATACTTATATTTTAGCCCACAGTCATGGCTAAATTTATGGAAGTTGACTTTATTTATGGAAACTCTATCTTTTAGCTTTTGCTGACATTTGGATAGTAATCTGAATGATTCTATTTTGCTAATTGACGAATGGATAAGAGAATAGAAACTATTGAAAGATATGAGAGAAAGTAAATTTTGTGAAGATGTTTTAAACTGACAGTTAACAGCGTTACAAATCTCAAAATCAGCACAAATACCAAGTGGGGATGGTCAGGTAAAATCTTTATTTTTAGGCAATTATCAAGAAAAATGCTTCTGAAAATGGAATAGTTGAATCTGTATTGTCAAAGTTGCGCGGGCAAAATGCCAGCATGACAAGAGGATTGATTACAGTAATTTCAGTAGATTTTGTAACTAGAGTAGCAATAACTGCTTCGCTAAGGCTATGGCCTCTTCCAAGGTGGAAATTGTTCCTTCAGCTTGAGCTACGGCAATTTCTCTTAATAATTCGCCCAATTTTGGCGAAGGTGGAATGTCCAATGCTACAATCAAGTCCTCACCACTTACGAGTTTGGTGGGATGAGCAACTAAATCATTGGGGTTCAGGTAGCGGCTAATTAATGGTGTGTAGGCGCGTAGCCACTGCTCCTCAGGTATGGCAGATAGCAAAATATTATCTACTAAAGCTAAAATTACTGTGGCTGCAAATACATTCCCTGCTGCTTGGAAAAAAAAATACTGTTCTCGCACAGACATATGGGCTGATTTTAGCTTCGGAAGGAGTTTAAGAGCAGTGGTAACGGCTTTAACTTCCGCATCGCTGTAGGTTAGTGCTTTGAGTTCTTTTTTAGCTTGTTGTGGTTGGGGGTGAACAAGACAAGCAAGTTTAGCAGTAGCTAACCAAGTAGTTTTGACTGTTTCGCGTATACACTGTTGTAGTTCTAGATGCAGTGGGAACCAATTTTGGGCAATTAAGGCGGCTACTGTGTCCACTTGTGCTAGTTTTTTCCAGCTTGTGGGGGTAGCATTTTTGAAGAAGGGGGCAAGTAAATTATTCTCTGCGGCTTTGATTAGCCAAAATGTCCCCTGAGAATTTGTTAATAAATAATTAATTTCTACCCGTACTCGTTCGGGGGCGACTTGTGTGATGTGTGATGCTAAGGTATTGATTGTTGCCTGGGTGGTTGGCTCAATGGTAAAACCAAGTTGGGCTGCTTGACGATATGCGCGCATTAATCGCAGAGGGTCGTCTTTGAGGTTTGCTGGTGATACCATCCTCAGTATACCCTGTTCTAAATCAATTTGGCCTTGTAAAGGGTCGATGATTTGTTGGGTATGGGGGTCATAAGCGATGGCATTAATTGTAAAATCTCTTCTGTGTAAGTCAGCTTCTAGACTCCCTCCTTCCTGCTGGGCGAAATCGGCTGTAGCTTGGGGAAATACGACACGGGCAATTTGCCTTTGGGGATCGAGTAGGACAAAGCCAACATGATAATGATGGGCGATGGACTGAGCTACCTGCACGGCATCAGATGGTATTATAAAATCTAGGTCTAAGTATTCGCGAGTTCTGCTGAGAAGGGCATCTCTTACTGCACCACCCACCATATAAGCAGGTTGTGGCAACCATTCTAAGCTAAAGGGCCAATTTTGGGGAAGTAGAGTAGGATATATCAAACCGTGGATTGTCATAAAAATCAACCCAACAACTAGTGAATAAAAGTTGGGCTTAAGTTAGATTAACAATAAAGAAAGGTTCTTGGAGTCAGTTCTATTATGTGTATTTGTGTGAACTGCCACTATGTAGATCGTTGTGAGACTTACCACGCTGTAGAAGCACAGCATCAACAGCCCCACTTAACTGGAAATCCTACTTTTAACCCGAATGAACCTTCCATTAATGTGAACATCCGCACAAAAGAGGATGTGATTGAAATGGAATGGGATGTGGTCGGTTGTGTGAGCTTTAAGGAGGAAATGGGTAAATGGTCAAAATTGCGTCCTGGTGAACTATTACCTACGTGATTAAAGATAATTACTCGATATTATAAACGGCTACTACTTTTTTCTGTAGTAGTCGTGGGTTTGATATTCAACATAAACTAGGGATTATATGGTTGAATAAATAAATAACCTTGAAATAATAAATTTTTTAATTAACCTTGACTCAGGAACTTGAACAGTTTGCAGCCAAAAAATACGCTTTATCTCTACACACTACAACTCGCGAACTGGGGTTGGCTATTGGTAATTTTGCTGGTGAAACTCGCTCTCATATTTGGGATTTGGGGTATGATTTATCTAGTTATGTACATCAATACTTAATAGAATTTATTAAACCCCAAACTTGGAGGGATATAGCTTTTGTTGCAGTGGCTAGAGGTCCTGGTGGTTTTACGGGTACTCGCATTGGTGTTGTTATTGCCCGGACTTTGGGGCAACAGTTAAATATACCGGTGTTTGCTATTTCGACTTTAGCAGCAGTGGCTTGGGCTGAAAAAGGGAAAAATCAAGAAACATCGGTGGTTGTGGCTGTAGAAATGCCGGGACAACGGGGAAGGGTTTTTGGTGCTATTTATCAATTGTTTGTTGATGAGGAAAGCATGAGGGTGTTGTTACCAGATGCTGTATTTACACCAGAAGCTTGGCAGGAAACTTTAGCTAATTGGCATGGTGAATATAGTTTAATTAAAGCTACATCTGGTTTGGCTGGGACTGTTGGCAGTATTTTGGCATTGGCTTATTTGGATTGGCAAGAAGGTAAACGTCCTGATTGGTTCGAGGCTCTACCATATTATGGGCAGCATCCTGTGGAAGTGTAAACTGCTGTTATTTTTTTTAGTTGTGCTTTCCTGGAGGGTGAAAAAAGCGAGGGACAGGCACAAACACCCATCCTCGCTGGTATAAACTAAGTGGTAAGAGAAGCGATCGCTTGTTCAAGAGCCGACAATGCTAAATTGATTTCCGCTTCGGTAACAATCAAAGGTGGTACAAATCTGACAACCTTGGGTCCTGCTGGTACTAGTAATAGGCCCTTGTCCATGGCAGCTTTGACAATATCGGCTGCGGTCAGCTCTATATCGGCTTGTAACTCTAAGCCATTGATTAAACCCCAACCCCGGACTTCAGTAATGTAACTGGGATATTTAGCGGCGATGAGGTTTAATCCATTTCGCAACTGTCTACCTCGTTCTTCGACATTCTGCAAAATATTTTCTTTTGCTAAAGTCTGACAAACAGCTAGGGCTACACCACAAACAAAGGGATTCCCGCCGAAAGTGCTGGCGTGTTCTCCTGGTTGAAAGACATCGCAGAATTTCTTGCTCATCATTGCTCCAATGGGGATACCGCCACCCAAACCTTTGGCGCTGGTAAAGATATCTGGTTCTACACCAAGATGTTCATAGCCCCATAACTTACCACTGCGTCCCATACCAACTTGCACTTCGTCGAATATCAACAAAATGCCTGTTTCGTCGCAAATTTGGCGCAGCTTGCGGAAGTAAGCCATGTCACCGGGACGGACACCACCTTCTCCTTGCAAAGGTTCAATGAGAATTGCGGCTACGCGATAATCACCCTCGTCTAATTCACTAATTGCTGCTTCTATGGCGTTAATATCGTTATAGGGTACATATTCAAAACCCGGTACTAAAGGGTCAAAGTATTTTTGATACTTGGGTTGTCCTGTAGCAGTAACTGTTGCCAAGGTTCGGCCGTGGAAACTAGCATTGGCTGTTAAGATAATGGGCTTGTCAATGTCTAAAACTGTGTGGGCATATTTCCGAGCCAGTTTAATTGCTGCTTCGTTAGCTTCTGCTCCAGAGTTACAGAAAAATACACGATCAGCACAGGAATGTTCAACTATCCATTGGGCTAGTTGACCTTGTTCTGGAATATAGTACAAATTAGAAACATGATGGAGTTTCTGAATTTGGCGTGTCACCGCTTCTACCATAACTGGGTGGGCGTGTCCTAGGGTGCAGGTGGCAATTCCGGCTACAAAGTCCAGATATTCACGTCCCTGGGTGTCCCAAACCCGACAGCCAGCACCCCGGTCTAGGGCTAGGGAAAAACGGCTATAGGTTGACATCACGGCTTGATTGAAGCTCTCAGCTGCAAAAGGGCTGGATGACATAGAACTTGATTTTGGGGGGATGGTAGCTTGCTCAATTAAAGTTTCTATGCTCACGACCGCGCCTCCTGATAAGTCTTTAACTTTAATACTCACTTACTAGTTTCCTAGAAATTATTAAAAATAACATTTTATTTATTAAATCTGATACTTTTTTTTTAACCCAAGGGTTCATGTCCTGGAAAAAATCCTAGTAGTGATAAAACTTTGTATTCCGCACTTGAGAAAAAATATCGACGACTCCAACAAGAACTAACCATAGGGGTTATTTCCCTAGGTGGTGTTTTCCTGGTGGGCACTTTGTGGTACAAGTTCATGGAGGGTTGGTCATGGGAAGAAGCGGCTTACATGACAGTTATCACTTTAACTACTGTGGGCTATGGGGAGACTAATCCGTTGAGTAGCCGAGGACGATTGTTTACAATTGCTTTGATTATGTTAGGTGTAATCAATATCGGTTACATTGTCAACCGATTTACAGAAGCGGTGATTCAAGGCTACTTTCAAGAAGGAATTAGACTAAGGCAACAGAAAAGGTTAATGGAATCACTTACACAACATTACATTATCTGTGGATTTAGTCGCACGGGTCGTCAAATTGCCAAGGAATTTGAGGCGGAAGGGGTACCTTTTGTGGTGGTTGATTCAGACCCAGACTCGGTGGAACAGGCACAAGCAAAAAACTACATAGCATACCAAGGTGATGTGACTCTGGATGATACATTATTAAAAGTTGCTGTTCAACGAGCAATTTGTATAGTGGCTGCATTACCTTCTGATGCGGAAAATTTATATACTGTGTTAACAGCAAAAACACTGAATCCAGCAATTCGCGCCATCGCACGGGCAAGTACAGAAGAATCTGTAAAAAAATTACAACGTGGCGGTGCTGATATTGTGGTTTCACCTTACATTACTGGTGGTAAGCGCATGGCAGCTGCGGCCCTGAGACCCCAAGTACTGGATTTTGTGGATGGTTTTATTTCGGGTCAAGACCGCCAGTTTTATATGGAAGAATTTTTAGTAGACCCGTTGGTGTGTCCTCTTGTGGGTAATAGTTTAAAACAAGCTAAGTTGCGATCGCAATCTGGAGCATTAGTCATCGCTATTCGCCGCGCTGATGGCCACCTGATTGGTGGCCCCACTGGTGATGCTGTTTTATTACCAGGAGATACGCTAATTTGTATGGGTACTTCTGAACAGTTGCGTAATTTGAACCAAATTCTCATGCCCATTAATTCTCAAAAACGGCAACGACCCAGAAATATGGGAAGATCCCAGGAATCTGGATTATAGGAAGTGTTCATTATTGACTGTTGACTGTTGATTCCATCCGTGTAAAGGTGCGATATCTTTGGTGACAGTTTCGATAATGATTGGCGGTGCTACTGAGATTAAAATACTGGGATAAACTGCTGCACCCCAAAGAGGATGAATCAAGACACAACATTTGTTTTTGATCCTTGGATAGTTGAGTAAGTCTTTGACAACTGCTGTGTCATTGTGGGGGATTGCACCGGGACGAGAAAGTAAGGGATAGCCAGTTCGAGGATCAATTAGGTCTGTTAAATAACCGCCATCGCGCAATTTAAAGGCCAGGTCACAGCCAAACCGCATAAATTTTTCTCGCAGGCGTTCTTTCTCTGTTTCTGTTTCTGTGGTACTTTTTAGTAGTTGATAACGTGATTGCTGTAAGACAATTACAACCCATAAACAAGGTTGGTGTTTCCAATCTGGTAATATCTGTTCGCAGTTGGCACAGATATACTGACTGGGTGAATGAATGGAAATTTGAACCGCTTGTCCTGTTTTGCCAACTAATTTAATGGGACAGCCTTGCTCCGAAGTGTAAACTTGTGGATAGTTCACTATGTTAATTCGGTGTTTGCAAGTTTTACATTTGATTATTGCTATGATGATAACTCTTAAGACTTCCTAAAACTCATCAAATTTTGATAATAAGTGAGGTGATGGGAAAGTTTTTAGCAATAAATGCCGATTTTTTCAGGGCATTTTGATGGTTTATTCGCCTATACTGGAAAAAATGACTACTTTTAATACCGAAATTTTATGGGTATTTGAGAATAAATTGCAGTAGTTTTTTGGTTTATTAGATTCATACATGATTAATCAAGTTTCAGCGCATTCACGGGTACTTCATCCCAAGAATTAACTATTCGCAATTTTGCTACCCAGCCGGCAGATTTTTGGCTATCAGTCAAGTTTTTTTGAAAGGATTCATGACAATCTTTGGCTTGTGATTCATCGCAACAAGCAATACAAGCATAAATCATGCCACAAGGATCGATTTGTTCGTTTACCCAAATTGTCATAGGAGATTTCCTTGGTGATTTTAGAATAATTTCAGCAGTGGGGATTCAATTTGGTAAGGTCTTAACCCAGGGAACATCAAGAATGGTGGCGCTGGGGGACAACACACCCTACAAAAAGGATTTGGAGAGACGGAATCAATTGTCTATACTTAGTACATTTTGGTCTCAACATCGATATTATTAGTTTTCAATTGACCATCTTCCATGTAAATAATTCGGTCAGCAATATCAAGAATGCGGTTGTCATGGGTAACCAGCAAGATTGTACAAGCTTGTTCTTGGGCTAATTTCTGCATTAATTCCACAACATCACGCCCAGATTTTTTGTCAAGTGCAGCAGTGGGTTCATCTGCTAAAACAATTTTTGGGTGGCTGACTAAAGCACGAGCGATGGCTACTCTTTGTTTTTGTCCTACGGAGAGATTCTCTGGATAGTAGTTAACATGATCTCCTAAACCCACATTTTCTAGCATGGCCATGGCTTTGGCGTTAACATCCTGGTTTAAAAATTCGTTATGCAACTCTAGGGACATTCTCACATTGTCTTTAGCTGTTAGAAAAGTCATTAAGTTATGTGATTGGAAAATATAGCCAATGTGACGACGAAGTTTAGTTAACTTTGCTTTGCTGGCTCCACAAATTTGCTGTCCTAGGATTTTTAGACTACCTTCTTGGGCAGAACGCAGTCCACCCATGAGGGTTAACAGAGTTGTTTTTCCCGATCCGGATGGTCCCGTCATAATCACAATTTCACCGGCTTTGATTTGTAAATTAATATCAAATAAAACTTGTTTACGCAGGTTACCTTCACCAAAGTAGTGATTCAGGTTTTGCACAGCAATTATTGGTTCTTCTCCAGGAATATTTGAGGGGTTATTCAGCGTTACAGAGTTTTGCAACATGAGATGTTTTGATGGTAATATTTTGGCTGGGTGCAAGTTAAAAAATATCTGCGGGGTCTGCTGTGCGTAACTTCTGCATAGCGATGGCTCCTGAGATACTGCACATTGTTAATGTGAGAATAAATACACTTATCGCCCGTTCTAATTTCATGGCTATGGGTAGCATTGTGGCAGCTAGGGTAAGCTGATATATGCCAATGGCAAGGAAAAAAGCAGGTATATAACCTAACACAGCTAAAAATAAACATTCTTGTAGTAAGACTCCTAACAAATAGCCATCGCCATAACCCATTGCTTTGAGAGTGGCGTATTCTGGTAGGTGTTCGGAAACGTTGGAGTAGAGAATTTGGTAAACAATGACGATACCGACAATAAAGCCGACTACTGCTCCTAAACCGAAAATAAAACCAATACCAGTGACGGTTGCCCAGTATTCTTTTTCTACTTGAGCAAAATCCTCTGGTGTCAATACTCTAACATCATTGGGTAAACCTGCGATGAGCTGCGATCGCACTTTTTCTGGGTTTGCGTCGGGTTTGAGTGTAATTAATCCTAGTTCTATGTGATGGCTTTGACGTTCTGGAAAGAGTTGTAAAAAGGTAGAATCACTAGTAATCACGTTACCGTCAGCAGCAAAAGAAGCACCATTAATAAATACGCCTCTTACGCTGATAGCTTTATTGTTTAATTCTGTGTGAAAGTTGCCTGTTTTTTGCAATATCTGACTCACAGCCCCATATTCTGGACGACTGGCTTGATCAAACAGCACTTGATATAATTGTTTAAGATGATGCTGATTTTGTTGTACTGCGGGAATTTTGAATGCAGGTTTCACTGGATCAATCCCCCAAACTAAGATAGAGCGATCAATACGTGTTTCGGGATTTCGCCATTGTCCAGTGGCAATGTAGACAGAGTTAACTGATTGTATACCTTCATAACTTAATGTTTGATACAGTCTTTCTCTGGAAAAGCTTTTGACGGAAAATAGAGTTTGAAATTGGGGATTAATCAAGATTAAATCTGCCTGTAAGTTGCGGTGAGGTTGGATGGCTCCATCAAACAATGCACCTTCAAAACCTAGTTGAATGAACATGAGCATATCAGCAAAAGAAATTCCTGCTACTGCAATTAACAGACGAGTTTTTTCTTTGATTAACTGTCGCCATGCTAGGGGAGTTTTACGAAATAGTTTAAAAAGCATAATTAAAGGAATTTTGTCTGGGGATAGAGCTACTTTTTATAGTTCAATTACTGTTTCTACTTGTAAGTTAGTTAGGCTTGCTACTTGTTTACTGTGTTCCGGATGCAAACGAATTTTCACATCTATGACGCGGCGGTCTAGGTTTTCTCCTGGTTGGTTGCTAAAAACATTTTGTCGGTTTACCTGTAAACCAATTTGAGAAACTGTTCCTCGCAATTGACCGGTAAATCCTTGGCTGGTAATGACTGCTGGCTGTCCTAGTTTGATTTTACTAATATCGCTTTGATATACTTCTGCAATTACAATCATTTGGGCGGTTTGTCCTAAATCTGCAATACCAGAATTACTAATTTTTTCTCCCACTCGGGTGTGAATTTTGAGAATTTGACCTGGTATTGGTGCTTTAACATAAGTCGCTTCTAAGTTAGTTTGGGTTTGTTTGAGTGCAGCGATGGCATTGTCAACTTCACTTTTTGCTGCTTCTATATCTACTGGGCGAATTTCGGCAATACTGTTAAGTGTGGCTTGAGCTTCACGGATTTGCTTGTTACTTGTGGAGTTAATTCGGGTGAGTGCAACTTTGGCTTGGGCTAGTTCTTTGCTGGCGGTAGCATTAATGCGGTTGAGAACTGCTTGGGCTTCTTTGAGTTGCTGTTTCGCGGTTTCTAAACTCAAGCGTTTACTATCAAATAAAGAACTAGAAATTGCACCTTGAAAAGATAGTTGTTGATAACGTTCGTATTCGGCTTGAGCATTATTTAATTCTGCTGTGAGTTTTTGAATTGTGGCTTGTTGTGCTGTTCTGTCTCCTAACCATTGTGCTTCTGTGCGATCTATGGCTTGTTGTTGAGCTATTTGATCAGCTTGTAATTGGGCTTGTAGGCGTTCAATGGTTGCTTGTTGGGCTTCAATTGCTCCTGCTTTAGCTCCGGCTTGAACTTGAGCAAGTTTAGCTTGAGCAACTTTTACTTGTTTTTCTGCTTGGAGTACAGAAGTTTTCAGACGAGTTCGTGAGTCTAAAATTGCCACCACTTGACCAGGTTTGACTTGATCACCTTCTTTGACTAATATTTCTGCAAGGCGATCGCCGTCTAATTCTAATGGTGCAGAGAGCTTAATTACTTCTGTTTCTGGTTCTAGTCTGCCTAAGGCGCTGACTTTTGCTGGAATTGGCTCAGTTTTTACAAGTTCAGATGAGGTTTTTTCACTAAGTAAACCAGACTGAGAAATACCATAAAAAACAATTGCACTTGTGATAGCCGTAGCGGCTAATCCGAAAAAAATTAATTTTTGATTGCTAGTTTTTGACAATAACATATTTTCAGCTACTCCTCACTTATGTATTTTGATTTTGTAAATACTGGGTCAATATTTTACCTATTAAGGCACATTGTTCATTAAAATCAATTGTTTTATCACAGTATAATTTGCCTAAAATTAAACCATTAATAAAGCTCAAGACAAAGGAAGTTAAAACTGGATCTTCAACACCTAAAAAATCAAAAACTGCTTGCTGATAACTTTGATTAACAATTTCAAAAACAGGATTATTGTAGATTCTTTCCTTGTCTTGATGCTGATAAAAATCAACTAATATGTAAGTTTGATTAATAAAGTAATCTTCGTTTTTAACTAAAAATTTGCCTATAGCAGTCATTTTTTCTGAGAGTGTTTGCGCTCCTTTGATTTCCGCTAATGCTGAACTTATATCATGCTGACTGATCTCTTCTACTAATTGTTCAAACAAAGATTGTTTGTTCGGAAAATAGTGATATAGAGTACCAGTGGAAACATTTAAACTCTCAGAAATTTGTCTCATGGTGAGGGAAGCGTAACCTTTTTGAGCAAATAAATTAAAGCATTTGCCGAGTAGTTCTTTACGGTATTGGTCATGGTCAACTATTTTGGGCATTTTCTATTTTGGGCGTTTTCTATATCGAACATTCGATATTTATTAAGTTATCATAAGATTTGCTGAAATAACAGATAAGAGTGTCAACCCTAGATTTTTTGTGGAAGATGTCTAAGGATTAATAAAGATTAATACTGAGACGTATTGCTAAAAGTGCGGTAGTATAACCATGTAGTAGCTTCCTTGAGGGGAAAAACCAGATATGTGAGGGGATTTATGGTCACAATAATATTGCGGTAGTCGCGTCGTGCTAAAAATAAAATACCACGAGCTACTTGCTGTGCCGACATGATTCCATAAGGGTTGAGTTGACTTTTAAAGGGTCCTAGTATTAATTTGCGAATTACACAATTTCCTTCTAAGCGCTTGAGGGTGACAATGTTTCCTAATGTGCGTTTACTCAATTCATAAAGGGGACTTAAAGCCGGGGACACCTCAGCCTCAGAAGTATTAACCCAAATTTCTTTAGTGGCCTTGGCTTGTGGTCCGGTGACGGTAGTTAAAAAGATATCCATTAACCGCAATACGGAGAAAGTATTCACCTCATAAGAAGCGGCGATGGCTTGGGCTGTGCGGCTACTGTATACATTGACACCATGATTGATAATCAAAATATCAATTTTTGCTAAACTATCTCTGAGTTCAGCTTCATTACCTAATTCCCAGGAAAGGATTTTTAAGTTTGTCTGCGGTGCTAATTTTTCTGGGTTAGTTGTTAGTGCCACTACTTTAGCATTATGCCTGAGGAGTTCAGCCGCCAGTGCTTGACCGAGAGCGCCGGATGCTCCTGTCAGAGCGACGGTTTTACCTTTGAGGGATAAACTGGTACCCAGTATTTTATCCACTAGAGGAAAGACACCACTGTAGTAGGCATTAACATCATCAAAATGATGTCGCCAGTGGTAAGTTCTATTTACCCACCACACGGAGGGAATAATTTGTAAAGGTCCGGGTAAATGATTGTAGTCTGTATCAATTTTACCGGATAGATATCGCAGGGCAGCGCCATACAAAAAGGTACAGCCGTAGACTACGCCCAACCATAACCCCATGTGGTGAAAAACTAGGGCAATAATGGTTAAAACAGTAACTAGTAAAATTGACTCAACAATATCGTGATAAAGCTGGGAATCTTGGTAAGCTTGCAGGGAAACTATGGATAAATCCCGACGATATACTTGATGATGTTTGTTGTGCCATTTAGAGAGCCATTTGATTTCGTGACACAAAACATGGTAAGTGTCTCTGAAAACCTCAGCGAGTAATAGGGAAAACACCCCCCAACCAGCAAAGGAAACACAAGCATTCAGTAACTTAAACATAATTAACATAATATATTCTTATCTATTTCTTTTTATATTCGTTGCCATCATGTACTTACACAGTGGATTTTAATCGCTATTGTATGAATTTTATTAAACATAAAAAATGTGAATGTGTAAATACGGATTTTTCGGTTATGATGTTAATTGCTACTCGAAAATGTTGTTTAATCAATGTCGTTAACCTTACTAAGGAGAAGCAATCAGTTTAGATGTGGAATTAATGATTTTTGTTGCTACTTCTAATGGACTGTGTGCTCAACATCCTTAGTTTTTTTTAGACCTCCAACCCAACCCTAGATTGGTGCAACAAAGGAAGGTGGCAGAATTCCATGAACATATTGCTAATAGTAGGAAGTACTCTCATCGGAAAATAGCATATCAACTTTATGATACTGCTCAAATTATCTTTTTAGAGGATTTGAGTTTAGTTGTTTTGTCCAAAGGAACACTCGGAAAGCATTGTCAAGATCCTTAATGAGGGTAAAGTCCTTGGATTCCCAACAAGTTAAGAATCCCCCATATTCTAGGGGTGGGGAATGTCAAAATGCCCAACATGTCCAGAAGTTGATTGTTTTTTTGATTCCGAAAGAGCCACAAGCGTTATCAAAGCCTAAATCTAGAGGGCGAAAATTGCTTTAGTTTTTGTTGTCACAATCAAACACTCGAATTATTAAGTTATTAAGTAAGATGTCTCAAATCAACAACCTCTTTGTACAAAGAAACGGTATTGGCAGTCAGTACCCCCTTTCCTCCTACGACCCGGCTCAAGATGTTACCCCTAATGGGTTTGCGATTACACAAAATCAAACCCAATTAGAACTCAAAGGTAACACTTGGAAAAAAGTCGACTTCGGAAACAATTATACCATTACCGCAAATACGATCCTAGAATTTGACTTCCAAAGCACCATCGAGGGAGAAGTTCACGGCATTGGGCTTGATAACGATAATTCAGTGAGCCTGAATTGGCTATTCCGCCTCAGTGGAACCCAGGCTCTTGGATTAGGAAACTTTGATAACTACGTCACAGGTTCCGGGTGGAAGACTTACAAGATTCCAGTGGGAAATTTCTTCACAGGCAACTTTCGGTATCTCATCTTTAGCAACGACCATGATGTGACATCACCTACTGGTAATGGTCAATTCCGTAATTTGAGAATTTATGAAAATAATGGCGTAACAGCAGTAAACATTCTCCCTATTAACCCAGTGCAAGGAGAAGGCAACACAGGCACAAGCCCCTTCACCTTCACCGTCACCCGTAGCGGTAACACCACAGGTACAAGTACCGTCAACTGGTCGGTGACAGGTATGGGTGACAACCCTGCTACTGGTGCTGACTTTGGGGGAACACTACCATCAGGTACAGTTACCTTTACAGCAGGGCAAACCACTAAGCAAATTACAGTCTCCGTGAGTGGTGACATTAGTTATGAAGCTGATGAAGCATTCCGTGTGACCTTATCTAATCCTGTGGGCGCCATCATCAACACAAACACCGCAGAGGGAACTATTCTCAATGATGATGCACCACCTCCTACCCTAGACATTGCCCCTCTTAACGCAGTGCAAGGAGAAGGCGACACAGGCACAACCCCCTTCACCTTCACCGTCACCCGTAGCGGCGACACCACAGGTACAAGTACCGTCAACTGGGCTGTGACCCTTTCCGGCGGGGCTGATGCTGCTGACTTTGGGGGAACACTACCATCAGGTACAGTTACCTTTACACCAGGGGAAACCACCAAGGAAATTATAGTTGATGTGAGTGGTGACATTAGTCATGAAGCTGATGAAGGATTCAGCGTGACCTTATCTGATGCTGTGGATGCCATCATCAACACAGACACCGCAGAGGGAATTATTCTCAATGATGATGTGCCAGCTACCCTAGATATTGCCCCTCTTAACGCAGTGCAAGGAGAAGGCGACACAGGCACAACCCCCTTCACCTTCACCGTCACCCGTAGCGGCGACACCACGGGTACAAGTAGCGTCAACTGGGCGGTGACCCTTTCCGGTGGGGCTGATGCTGCTGACTTTAGCCTCACTCCGTCCATTAACAACAGCCAAAGGGAGACAACCACGCCATCATCGCCTTATGCACCAAATCGACTGATAGTTAAATTCAACCCAGAAGTTACCAGCACCCAAGCCAATGAAATTAAAAATAGCCTGGGAGTAGTCAAGACACAAAACATCAGACTCACCGGGGCAGAAATTTGGGAACTATCAGGGACAACCTCCGTAGAAACAGCCCTAGCCACCTACGGTAGGAGTCGGGTATTTGAATACATCGAGCCTGATTATATTGTCACCACCGCCGCCACCATTCCCAACGACCCCAGCTTTAACTTACTGTGGGGAC